>CAIWRE010000396.1 GCA_903914985.1 uncultured beta proteobacterium
CCAGGCCGTGGATGTAGACATGCTTGAAGGGCACTTGGCCGGTGAAGTGCGTGGTCATCATGATCATCCGGGCGACCCAGAAGAAAATGATGTCGTAGCCGGTCACAAGCACAGAAGAAGGCAAATACAGGTCGTAGTCGTTCAAGCTTTTGGCGCTTGCGGTGGCATCGCTGGCGAACGCACCGGAACCGGCCTGGCTCATACTCGCTGCGCTCGCAAAGTCGCTGCGTCCGGTCCCGGTACGCTCGCCAGCTGCGTTGTTGCCCCAGCCCATCGTCGAGAAGGGAACCAGCGCGCTGGAGTACCAAGTGTCCAGCACGTCGTCGTCGCGGCGCAGGGTCTTGCCCGGGGCTTGGGCTTGCGCTTCGGCTTCGTTGCGGGCCACATAGACCTTGCCGTCTTCGTCGTACCAAGCCGGAATTTGGTGGCCCCACCACAGTTGGCGTGAGATGCACCAGTCGGTGATGTTGTTCATCCACTGGTTGTAGGTGTTGACCCAGTTCTCGGGCACAAACTTCACCTCGCCCGATTGCACGGCGTCGATGGCTTTTTGCGCGATGGAGCGTTGATCGAAAGCGCCTGCATTTTTCGACGGGCCGCCCCTAGAAAAATGAGCCCCCTCGGGGGGCAGCGAACCACTCGAAGAGGGGAGCGTGGGGGCTTTATTCATGGCGACAAACCACTGGTCGGTCAGCATGGGCTCGATCACCTGGCCGGTGCGAGCGCAGCGTGGCACCATGAGCTTGTGTTTTTTGACCTCGACCAAATGGCCTGCGGCTTCCAGGTCGGCGACCACGGCTTTGCGGGCGACGAAGCGGTCCAGGCCACGGTACTTCTCGGGCGCGTTGGCGTTGACGGTCGCATCCAGATTCAGCACGCAGATCATGTCCAGTTGGTGGCGCTGGCCGACTTGGTAGTCGTTGGTGTCATGCGCGGGCGTGACTTTGACCACGCCGGTACCAAAGGCCTTGTCCACGTAAGCGTCGGCGATCACGGGAATCGTGCGGCCGCACAGCGGCAGATTCACTTGCTTGCCGATCAGCGCGCTGTAGCGCTCGTCTTCGGGGTGGACCATCACGGCGACGTCGCCCAGCAGGGTTTCGGGTCGGGTGGTGGCCACGGTCAGGGAGCCACTGCCATCGGCCAGGTCATAGCGGATGTGCCACATGCTGCCGTCTTCTTCGGCGCTTTCCACTTCAAGGTCCGACACCGCGCTTTGCAGCACCGGGTCCCAGTTCACCAGGCGCTTGCCACGGTAGATCAGGCCTTGCTCGTAAAGCTGCACAAAAGTCTCGGTCACCGTTTTGGACAGTTTCTCGTCCATGGTGAAGTATTCGCGGCTCCAGTCCACGCTGTCGCCCATGCGGCGCATTTGGCTGGTGATGGTGTTGCCAGATTGCTCTTTCCACTCCCAGACCTTGCTCACGAAGTTCTTGCGTGCCTCGGCGGGCGTGGGCCCCATGTCGTGGCGGCTGATGCCCTGGGCTTGTAGTTGGCGTTCCACCACGATTTGGGTCGCAATGCCTGCATGGTCGGTACCTGGAATCCAGGCGGTGTTGGCGCCCGCCATGCGGTGGTAGCGGGTCAGGCTGTCCATGATGGTCTGGTTGAAGGCGTGACCCATGTGCAGCGTGCCGGTCACATTGGGCGGCGGCAGCTGGATGGCGAACGCTGGCTGGCCTGCTTGGGGCGCCCCGGTGCCCCTGAAACCGGCGGTGCCGTAGCCGCGCTTTTCCCACTCGGGGCCCCAGTGGGCTTCCAGAGCGGCGGGTTCGAAGGATTTGGACAGGGCGTTCAGACCGGCTTGGTCTGGGGCTTGCGCGGGGGCGTTGCTCATGGAATGTGGGGACTCATGGTGGCCGCCTGATGGCGACCGGTTGATTCGGGCAAAAAAGCAATTTTAGCGAGTGCGGTTCGCAGATCAGGGCGCTGTACGCTTGCCGGTAACATGGCGATATGACCCAGCCCACACCCGACTCCATTCCCCGCAGCCCGCTCGGCTTTGCCAAGCTACCCGCCCGCTATGCCACAGTGGTGATGCCCTTCTTTTTGACCATCATCATGACCTGTGTGGTGTCGTTGATCAGTACCTTGCGGGGCGCCGGTTTTGCGGCCGGATTTTTCCCGCTGTGGTTGGGCTCCTGGGCCTTGTCGTGGGTGGTTGCTTTTCCGACGATGCTGCTGGTCTTGCCCTTGGTACGCCGTGTAACAGCTGCGTTTGTGCGCAGCGACTCAAACTGAAATCTGCAGGACGGGCAATCAGGCCGCTTAAAGCGCGCTGATCGTGTCCTCAACGGGGCGCCCCAGGACGGGGAGATGGACGTTTCCTTGCTTGGCTGCCCGCACCCGCGGCGAGGACCAGCATCCCAGCGACGAGTAAGGTGTGTGCGAAGGCTTGAAAAAAGGAACGCCAAACCAGCAGGATATTGGCTCCGCGGCGTGCGCGGGCACGTTTTCCCGCAAATAGCCCAAGGCCGGTCCTGCGAGGATGCCGGCCAAAGCCGCTGCGACCGGCAAGACACGCCACAGATTGTCCGGTTCGAAAAAGCTGGCGATGCGCAAGCCTCCCTTGGGATTGCCGGCAGTAGCACCCATTTCCTGCAACTTCTTGATTGCCTGGTTGAGTGGGGCTGCAATGATTTTTTGCTGCTGCACTTGAAACGCACCAACAGCAGCCCTGAGATTGCTGGCCGCGGGTTGGGCCATGGGACGATGATTGGCGCTCGCGCCCAGTGGTTTGGGAGCGTGACTTGTCTTGCGCCGTGACGATTTGCCAAGCGGTCTCTGCGGCTGGTCCAACAGAGCACGGATCTCCGCATTGACCGCGCGGGTGCTTTCCAGTTGCTTGCGAGCGGTCGTTAATTTTGCTTGCGCCTGAACCTCCAGCGCAGAGAGTTCCTGGCTATTGCGACGCGCGCCACGCGCAGCACCTGGAGCGCTTGCATTGGCGCGGGACTGACCGGTTTTGGCGGCACCACTGGCGTTGCCGGTATGGCTGTCGCTGTTTGCACCCCCAACAAACTGGCTGCCGGCCGCACCATTGGCGATCACCAATCCTTCGCTGTTGACCAGCGTCTGATCCTGGTCTGGAATCGCAATGCGGTTGACCTTTTGCATGTTGCTGGCCGCTGCCGCCGCTGCTTCTTCAGCCAGCTGTTTGCCATAACCGACCGGTTTTTTCTCAAAGTTGGCCCGGATGCCCCGCAAAATAGAGCCGCCAAATCTGTCATGCGAGGCTGCGGACTTGGCGCTCTTGATCTTGAGCGCCGAAATAAATGGCTTGAAGGCATTTTCGGTAAAGCCCAGAACCGAGCGCATGCTCTGGAAAATGGACTTGCTCTCCGGCGCCTCGACTTCGCCGTCTCTGAACATAGTGTCCAGCACGTTTGTCAGCACGAACAGCTTTTGGTCTGCGGTCAAGACTTTGGACATGGTCTGAAACAGTCGCTCTGGTTTGACAGAGGCGGCATCATTCAAGGCGAACTGAAGCAGACCCTCGTATTCGCCAATGACGCTCTCCAGCCTGTCCATATCTTCGGCGTGAATCGAGCCATCGGGCGACATCATGGAGTGCACCAAGGCAGCTGCGAGCCCCACGTGGGGCGTGGGCGCATGGATGTTGAGATTTTGGCTGTCGAACTTGCCTAATGACGCGCGGTTATTCTTCGCTGAAATGGCTTGCCTGAAGGTTTCCAGCGCTTCGGGTTTGATTCCAAAGGCCACCGTCAGTCTGTCAAAGCGAACCCGCTCTGCCTCTTGCGGCTCTCCGCCCACCAGCATGGCGTCATAGGTATTGACCAAGACCCCTAAACGTTCTTTGACGCTCAAGATAGGCGGACCGTCCATCAGAAAGCGCTCGAACGGTATGCCGTCCACATAATCCCGCACGGTCTGCAGCAAGGGCGACATCATCGGACGTTTGGGTGAGCCCGGCCCCCCCGGCACCGCTGCCAACTCGCCGTTAGCGAGCATGATGTACATCAGAGCCGCCGCCTGCACCATGGGCGGAGTCAAAATAATCGCTTCAAGCTTCTCCTGGGCAGTGAGCGCAGACCGGTCCCGCACCAGGTGGTGCGTATCGTCGTCGTGCGGGAGTTTGCTCATGCCTGCAAGATAACGCGCCTTCTTAAATTTTTTGTTACATCGGTGTAATCCGGCGTAGTCTCACCGATTTGTAACGCGCAGTTACAAATTAATTACACGAATGTAATGAATTTAAGCCCTAAAACTGCAGTGGCGCGCGGAGGGTGAGGGTGACAGTGCTGGCGCTGTCGGATTCGATTTTCAAGGTGCCATGGTGGGCTTTGGCGATTTCAAGGCAAATACTCAGACCCAGACCCAGACCGTCAACCGTCCGCGTGTGCGATGCGTCGCCGCGGTAAAAACGATCAAATGCGTGCTCAATCAGTTGGCCTGACACCCCGGCGCTTGAATTGACAACCCGCAATTCAAAACTGTCGGAGTCTGCGCGGAGTTCAAAATCAATATGCCCGCCGGGGACGTTGTATTTGACGGCGTTGGTATACAAATTGTGAATCAGTTGTCGTATCAGCACCGCATCGCAGTGCCAAACAACATGGGCATCAATTTTCTTGCGAATCTTGAGGCTTTCTTCAAAAACGATAGCGTCATCGGCCAATTGATCCACGAACTGGCTCAAATCAAAGTCTTTGCGTTGCAGCATCAGTGCGTTGGAGTCTGCGCGGGATAACAGCAAGAGTTGCTCACTGATAGAAATCAGTCGTTCCACCTCATCTGCGACGTCGCGCGCCAGCACTTGCACGTCGCTGCCCGTGGGCAGTTCTGTGATCAACCGCTCTGCAGTACCGCGCAA
>CAIWRE010000397.1 GCA_903914985.1 uncultured beta proteobacterium
CAATATTCCTATCGCTCTGGTCGTGCTGGTGTTCGGTGCCCGCAGCTTGCCCGTCCAGCGACCCGCGGCACCAGGGCCCATTGACACTGCGGGGATTGCCCTGACTTTGTTGTTCCTGCTTTGTTTGGTGATGGGAATATCGCGCTTGCCCGACTCGGCGACCGGGATGGTGCTATGGCCCTGGTTTTTGGCCGCCAGTGCCGTACTGTTGGTAGCTTTGGTGGCGATTGAAAAGCGCCATCCGCAAGCGCTCATTCCCATTGCCTTGTTTGAAAACCGGCAGCTGGCGTACACCTATGTGCTCACGCTGGGCGTGGGGTTCTCCATGGGCGGTATTGTGTTTTTGACCTCGATTGCCACACTGGCCTACGGCATCAGCATTGAGCGCGCGGGGCTGGCACTGCTGCCTTTGGTGCTGTGCTCCATGGTGGGCTCGATGGCGGCAGGGCGCTTGCTGAACCGTCTGGGGGCTCGCACCATGGTGATCTTTGGTTTTGGGCTGTTGACACTGGGTTACCTGCAAAGTGCAGTGCCAGAGACCGGACTTGCTGCATTTGTCGTGGCGTCGGTGTTGGTGGGTGTGGGCCTGGGCGTGGTGGTCAGCGGCGCACTGCGCTCCATTGCGATTGACGAAGCGCCGCCCGCCTTGCGCGGTACCGCCCAGGGGCTGATCAATATCTTCAATGCGGTGGGGACGCTGTTGGCGGTGACCTGCATCAGTGCCATTGCCGACTTTGAAGGCGGCGGGCTCACTGGATTTAGCCAGGCTTATCTTGCCGTGGGCTTGAGCATGTTGGCGATGCTTGGCGTTGCGTTTGGGCTGAAAAGGAAGTCGGCGGCAGTATTGAAGGCAGGGTAGCGGCCGTCAGTACTCTTCAAGCGGTGGAGCTGCCGCAACGCCCAAGTGCGCATATTTCGCGTGATTCATGAAATATGCAAATAAAACGAATAAATTGTTTTTTCGGGGTATTCCCCATGGCTTTTCAAGGGGCCGGAACCTAGAGTCCTCGCAACCCTAGGAGACCTCTTTATGCCCCTCACCCCCACATCCTTCAAACCTTTGATCCTTGCCATGGCGCTGGGCCTGGCCGCCACCGTGCATGCGCAGACCGCCAATCCACCCGCGCTGCCGACGGCCGAGCAGACCGATCCGGTCAAGCTAGGGTGGATGGTGGGCTCGCCGCCGCCACCGGACAAGGTGATTCGCTGGGCCGATGGCTCGTTCTACACCTTCCCCAAGTTCCGCTGGACTTTTTCGCACGGGCGCGAGCTGATGGCCACGAGCAATGTGTCGCGCGGCCTAGAGGCACCGTCGGTGCTGCCGCGCGAGGAGCGCAAAGACATTGACGCCATCACCTTTGTGCCCCTGGGCAGGACCGAGCCCATGACCTGGGCGCAGTCGCTATCGGCCAATTACACCGACGGCATTGTGGTGCTGCACAAAGGGCGCATCGTGTACGAGCGCTACTTTGGCGCCTTGGGCCCCAATGGCCAGCACGCCGGTCAGTCGGTGACCAAGTCCTTCTTCGGCACCATTGGCGCCATGCTGGTGGCTGAGGGCAAGTTAGACCCCAATGCCAAAGTGGAGCAGTACATCCCCGAGCTCAAAGACAGCGGCTTTGGCAGTGCGACGGTGCGCCAGGTGCTGGACATGACCACGTCCATCAAATACAGCGAAAACTACGCCGACCCCAAAGCCGAGGTGTGGGACCATGTGCGCGCAGGCAACGTCTTGCCCCGCCCGCCAGGCTACCAGGGGCCCAAGACTTTTTATGAGTTCCTGAAAACCGTGGGGCCCGAAGGCGAACACGGCCAGGCCTTTGCCTACAAAACGGTCAACAGCGATGTGCTGGGTTGGCTGATTCGCCGGGTGACCAACAAGTCGGTGGGCGAGAACCTGTCTGAGCGCATTTGGTCCAAGCTGGGCATGGAGCAAGACGCCTACATCGCCATCGACACCGAGTCCACCGAGTTTGCCGGTGGTGGGCTGTACACAGGTCTGCGCGACTTGGCGCGCTTTGGCGAAATGATGCGCAACGACGGTAAGTTCAACGGCCAGCAAGTGGTGCCCAAAGCCGTGGTGGACGATGTGCGCAAAGGTGGCGACAAGCAAAACTTTGCCAAGGCGGGCTATCCCACCTTGCCCGGCGGCAGCTACCGCAATATGTGGTGGAATTTGAACAATGCTGATGGCGCCTATTCCGCACGCGGCATTCATGGTCAGGCCCTGTACGTCGACCCCAAGGCCGAAATGGTGATTGCGCGCTACGCCTCTTTCCCCATGCCCGCCAATGCCTTCAACGACCCCACGTCCTTACCGGCCTACCAAGCGCTGGCCGACAAACTAATGGGTAAATAAGGCGCAGAGCGGTCCTCCAAAGACGCGGGTGACGGCCGCGACCCTCTACCAGTCTTCTTTCACCGCCATCACCGCGTCCCGTCCTGCGGCGCTGCGGCCTGCGGCCCAGGCCGTCAAGGTGCCTGCCGCCACAACTGCCAGGCCCAGGGCCAACAGGCGCGGCCAGGGCACGCTCAGGTCCATGCTCCAGTGAAAGCTTTGGGGGTTGACCACAAACACCAGCACCGCTGCCACCGCCAGCCCCAGCGCGGTACCGGCCAGCGCGCCCAGTGTGGTCCAGGCAGCGCCCTCGAGCGCCAGCAAGCGCAGCA
>CAIWRE010000398.1 GCA_903914985.1 uncultured beta proteobacterium
AGTGGCTGGCGCTCCGACCTGGGCCCTTGGACGCCCAAGTACGAAGACGGCAAGCTCTACGGTCGCGGGGGAGCCGACGACGGCTATGCGGTGTATGCCAGCATCGCCGCCATTCAGGCGCTCAAGGCGCAAGGCGCCGCTCACCCGCGCATCGTGGGCCTGATTGAAACCTGCGAAGAAAGCGGCTCGGCAGACTTGTTGCCCTATGTGGATGCGCTGCGCACTCGGATGGGCAACGTCGGTTTGGTGATGTGCCTCGACAGTGGCGCGGGCAACTACGACCAGCTGTGGCTCACCACCAGTTTGCGGGGCATGGTCAGCGGCGTGTTGAAGGTGGAAGTGCTCAGCGAAGGCGTGCACTCGGGCGACGCATCCGGCGTGGTGCCTTCGAGTTTTCGCATCATGCGCCAGGTGCTGGACCGGTTAGAAGACAGCGCCACCGGGCGTTTGCTGCCCGCCAGCTTTCATGTGGAGGTGCCCCTTGAGCGCTTGGCCCAAGCACGCGCCACCGCTGCGCTGCTGGGCGACGAGCTGTACCAACGCTTCCCCTGGGCGCACCATGACTGTGGCGGTGCCACCCTGGTCACCCTGCCCATGACCCAAGACCCGCTGCAAGCCCTGTTGCAGCGCACCTGGGTACCCACGCTTAGCGTGACCGGGGCCGAGGGCCTGCCCGCCTTCAAAGACGCCGGCAATGTGCTGCGCCCGTCCACCGCTTTCAAGCTCAGCCTGCGTTTGCCGCCACTGGTGGATGCTGCGCAAGCGGTGCAAGAACTCAAAGCCCTGCTGGAAGACAACGCGCCCTACCAAGCGCGCGTGACCTTCCACGCCGAAGGCTCAGCCAATGGCTGGAATGCACCGGACACCGCGCCGTGGTTTGAAAGTGCCTTGAACACGGCCAGCCAGGCGCACTTTGGCGCACCGTGTGGCTACATTGGCCAAGGCGGCACGATTCCGCTGATGAACATGCTCAGCCGCGGTTTCCCCAAGGCGCAAATGATGGTGTGCGGCGTGCTGGGCCCTAAGAGCAACGCGCACGGCCCTAATGAGTTTTTGCACGTGCCGTATGCGAAAAAACTCACTGCGGCGGTGGCGCAGGTGATCGCCGCTATGCCAGCGTGAGCCGCGCCAGCGCACCCAAGGCCGCCGTCTCGGCGCGCAACACGCGCTCGCCCAAGCTCAAGGCCACAAAACCCTGAGCACGGGCCGCAGCATCTTCGGCGTCACTCAAGCCCCCTTCAGGGCCATTGAGCAGCACCCAGGTGAGGTTCTCGTCGGCGCTGCCAGGCTGCGCCAGCAAGGTGGCCAAGGGCTGGCTGCTGGGGTGCAAGGACAACACCGCTTGCACCACCGAAGCGCCCTGCAGTGACGGGGTTTGGGCCAGGCGTGCCAACCAGGTGTCCAAGCGCTCGGGCGCATCGATCAAGGGCAAGCCGTTGCGCCCACATTGCTCACACGCGCTGGCTGCCACGGCTTGCCAGTGGGCGATTTTTTTGTCGGCGCGCTCACCCGTCAACCTCACCACACTGCGCTCGGTCATCACCGGCGTGATGCGGGCCACGCCCAGTTCGGTGGCTTTTTCCACCAGCCAGTCCATGCGTTCGTTAGCGGGCATGCCCACCACCAGGTGAACACGGCGCGTGGCTTCGCGCTCGATGGGGTGGTGCTCACCCACACGCACGCGCACGTCACTGCGGCCCATGTGTTCGACCTCGGCGGCGTATTCACCGCCGTCCCCATTGAAGAGGGTCAACGCATGTCCTGGCTGCATGCGCAGCACCTGCACATGGCGCGCCGCAGTCGCGGGTAAATCGAGGGTGGTGCCGCTGGCCAGCGGCATGGGGCAATGAAAGCGCGCCATGCTCAGGCCGAGCCGCCAGAACGCGGGGTGAGCTTGGGATAGGCCAGGCTGAGCGCGGGCTCGGTGCCTTCCACCTTGTCGATCAAGCGCAGCAGCGGCGTGAGCTCGCTGTAGCGGCTGGCGGTGGATCGGATGTAGCCGATGAAACGCGGCGCGTCGGCCAGGTATTTGGGTTTGCCATCGCGCAAGGTCAGACGCGCGAAGATGCCTGCCACCTTGAGGTGACGCTGCAAGCCCATCCATTCCACCGCACGCCAGAACTCGCCGAAGTCTTGTGACCAGCCGTCGTGGTCGAGCAAGCCCCGCTTGCGCGCGCGCTCCCAATAGCGGATGGTGACGTCGAGCACAAAGTCTTCGTCCCAGCTCAAGAACGCGTCGCGCATCAAACTGGCAATGTCATAACTCACCGGGCCGTAGACCGCGTCTTGAAAATCAAGCACGCCCAAACGGGGCTCGCTGGGGTCGTGCGGCATCATGAGGTTGCGCGGCATGAAATCGCGATGCACGTACACGCAGGGTGCCGCGAGGTTGCGCTGCACGATGGTTTGGAAGGTGCGTGCCAGCATGTCACGTTGCTGGGTGTCGAGCTGCACGCCACGGTGCTGGGCCAGGTACCAATCGGGGAACAACGACAACTCACGTGTCAGCAGAGCCTCGTCGTACGCTGGCAAGACGCCTGGACGGCTGGCTTGCTGCCAAGCCAACAAGGCGTCAATGGCGCGCAGGTACAGCCCATGGTTGGCTTGTGGCTGGCTGGAGTCGATGACCTCCATCATGGTCTGCGTGCCCAAGTCGTCAAGCAGCATGAAGCCTTGCGGCTCATCCCACGCCAGGATGCGCGGCACCAACAGGTGTGCGTCTTGCATCAAGCGCGCCACATGGACAAAGGGCTCGCAGTTTTCTTTGTCTGGCGGTGCATCCATGACGATGCACGAACCAGCGGCGGTGTCGACCCGAAAGTAACGCCGAAAGCTGGCATCTGCCGATGCCGCACGCAGCGTGGCTGGCTGCACGCCGTGCGCGTGGACCTGGGCGTTGAGCCATTGTGTGAAAGCGCCTCGGCGCTCGGGCTGCGACCATTCAATGGCTGCAGGGGTGGATGGGCCCGAAGGCACGAGGGTAGGTGGTGTGCTCATGGATAATCCAAATTCTACAAACCCGCTTTGCACACCGTTCTTTAGAGCGTGTGGCCAGGGCTTTGCTTTTTGAAAGCTTGTCTCGCATTCATGTCTTTGCCTGCTTCTGCCCGTTTAACCTGCCTGCCTGTTGTGTGGGTGCTGGGCTTGCTGGCGGGGTCAGTGGGCGGTCTACTTTCTGCTGTGGCGCAAGAGACCCAGGCGCCTTCGTTGCGCTTGCGCCCCAGCAATGCTTTGCAAGAAGCCATCCCCGACGAGGTGCGCAAGCTCTCGCCCACCTACATCCAAAGCGACCGATTGAGCGGCCAAACCGATGTGCGAACCGAACTGGAAGGCCATGTGGTCATTCGTCGCGGCAACCTGTTGCTCAAAGCAGACAAAGTCGATTACAACCAGGTGGAGGATTTGGCCAAGGCGCGTGGCAACGTCACCATCAACACTTCCGGCAATGTCTACCAAGGCCCAGCGCTGGACCTGCATCTGGATGCGTTTGAAGGATTCTTCAGCCAGCCAACTTACCAACTTCTCAAGAACAAGGCCTACGGCAAAGCCGAGAGGATTGACTTTGTGGACAGCGCCCACACGGTGATGCACAAGGCCGACTTCACCACGTGCCAGCGCAAGCCGGGCCCCAGCTGGTTGCCCGACTGGCTGTTCAAAGCCGACAAAATCACCCTCGACACCGACCGCAATGTGGGCGTCGCAGAAGGTGCCTCGCTGTACTTCAAAGAGGTTCCTATCTTGCCGGTCCCAAGCGTTGACTTTCCGCTGAACGAAGAGCGCAAATCAGGATTTTTACCCCCCACGATTGGGGTCGACAACATTGGTGGTCTTGAATACACGCAGCCTTATTACGTGAATTTGGCACCCAACCGGGACGTGACGTTTTTCCCGACCTACTGGAGCCAACGGGGCCTGCGCATTGGCACAGAGTTTCGCTACTTGGAGAGCCAATCAGCAGCGGCTCCGTTTGGCGGCGAAGCCCGGGTGGATTACATGGAAAAGGACATGCTGCGCGGAGATCGGCGCTGGGGTCTGATGTTCAAGCACACCGGCTTGATCGACCCATCCCTGGCAGGCGGCACCCTGGGCTTGAATGTGAATTTCAACCGCGTGAGTGACGACAACTACTGGAAAGATTTTTCCATGGTCAACAACAGCGGCGTGCAACGGTTGCTGTCCAGTGATACCGGGCTGAACTGGACCGATGGCATTTTCAGCACCAGCTTGCGCGCGCAAAAATGGCAAACCC
>CAIWRE010000399.1 GCA_903914985.1 uncultured beta proteobacterium
CACCCGCCTTGCAGCGCCTGAGCCGCATGCAGCCGGAAGTGTCACCGGCATGAGCGTCCCCACTCCCCGCCCTGTGCGTACCGCCCTCTCGGGGCCACAAATCGTGGCCAAGCTGGCACAGTCGCAAGACTGGCGCCTGTTTGGTGACGGTGAGAATCTGGCGATTGAAAAAACCTTCCGCTTCGCGAGCTATTTGCATACCTTGTTATTTGTGAACGCGGTTGCATTTCTGGCCGAACAACACGACCACCATCCCGACATGCACCTGGCGTATCGAAGCTGCAGCGTGCGCTGGCGCAGCCACGACGTCAAAGGCATCAGCGCCAAAGACTTTGAGTGCGCAGGTTTGGTCGATGCACTGATGGGCGAAAGCACGCAGACTGGGCAGCACCTTGGCTGAGCCGGCGCAGCTTCTGCCAGGCCTGGTCATCGCCGGCCACGGTCGCCACGTGTGGGTGGAGACGCCTGACGGGCGGCGCGTGATTTGCCACCCCCGCGGCAAAAAAAGCCACACCGTGGTGGGTGACCGGGTGCTGTGGCAAAGCTCTGAGGACGAAGGCACCATCGAAAAAGTACTGCCACGCAAAAACCTGCTGTACCGTCAGGACGAAATCCGCACCAAGTCTTTTGCCGCCAACCTCGACCAGGTGGTGATCTTGCTGGGCGCCGAGCCCGAGTTCTCAGAGAGCCAACTCACCCGCGCACTGATTGCCGCAGAGGCCGAGAAAATTCGGCCCCTCATTGTCTTGAACAAGCGCGATTTGAAGCCCTTGTTTGATCGTTCGTGGCAGCGCTTGGAGCCCTACCGCGCCATGGGCTACACCGTACTGGCAACGGCATTCAAACCGCGCCAAACTGCCGACGGCACCCACGCAGAACCGGAGCCCACCGACAACGAAGCCTTGGCGCAGGCTTTGCAAGGCAAAACCAGTCTGATACTGGGCCCCTCGGGCGCCGGAAAAAGCACGCTCATCAATCGCTGGGTACCGCAAGCACAGGTGCTGACGCAAGAAATTTCCAGTGCGCTCAATTCGGGCAAACATACGACCACCAGCACCACGCTGTACTGGATGGACGCTGCCAAAACCACGGCGTTGATCGATTCGCCCGGTTTTCAAGAGTTTGGTTTGCACCACATTGCGCCCATGCAGTTGGCGCAGCTCATGCCCGATATCGCAGCACACGCCGGCGACTGCAAGTTTTACAACTGCAGCCATTTGCACGAGCCGGGGTGTGGTGTTTTGCATGCCGTTCAGCACCCGAGCACCGAGGCCAGTATCAGCACCACGCGTTTCAAGATTTACAGCGATCTGTTTGCGGAGCTTTCTCAGACCCGCTATTGACGGGGCTTCAGCCCAAGAGGCGTGCCAGGGACAGCAGCGCCAGGATCACCATCCACATCACCACCGTGCGCCACACCAGACCCACGACCGATCGCAAATGGGCGGTTTGGGCTGCGGGGGCTGCGCCATCCAGATCATCGGTGGCCAGCTGCACATTGAGCGCACCAGCGGAAGCCGCCAGCACGATGCCATCGTTGTCGCCCGGGCGCTGCAACTCGTATTTGCGCCACCGGTCAATCGCTTCCTCGAAGCTGCCGACAAAGGCAAAAAAGAGCGCCGTAATGCGGGCAGGGGCCCAATCAATCACTGACCAGGTATGTTGCACCCACCGGCGCAAGGCGGCACTCATCAGCACGCTGTTGGCAGTCACGGGCCGTTGCACCGTAACCGAAAAATATTCGGCAATGCGGTACAGGACCGCTCCCGCTGGACCCAAGCCGAAGGCCGACAGCAAGGAGTACCAGGCAAACACACCAAACACATAACGGTGGGCGCTGAGCATGGAGTGCACAATCACCTGGCGCACAATTTCGCTGCGCCGCAGGTCACTCGCGTCAAGCCTCATCCACTGCGCCAGAAGGGTGCGTGCGGTATCTTCGTCGCCCTCTTCCAGTGCGTCGCGAATCCCGGTGAAATGGTGGCTGAACTGACGGAACCCTAGAGTCCAATACAGAACGGTCACGTTCCAAGCCAGCGCAGCCAACCAGCCAAATGCAAGCCACAGTGCCCAATGAACTGCGGCACTCAGGAGGGCTGGAACCAGCGCCACCACGGCCCAGGTCATCCATGCATGGCGACCCTCCCCTGTGTCCGTCTGGCGCACCACCCACAAGAGCCAGTCGCGCACCCGGGCATGCACCGCATTGACCGGATTCAGGGGGCGAGCTTGTTCAATCAGCAGCGCAAACAGGATGGAAAGAAAGCTCATGGCCTTTGCATCATAGCGGCCAGAAACACCAGTTTTTGCGCCGCCCGGCGCTCAGAGTGAGAGAAATTGGTAGAGGTTGCGCAGCATGCCCGCGGTCGCGCCCCAGATGTAGCGCTCCTCCTGCCCATCGTGATAGGGCATGGACAGCCAATGACGCGTGCCCGCAGGCGACGTCATGCGGTGGTAGCGGTGGTTGGCAGGGTTCATCAAAAAGTCGAGCGGTACTTCGAAAATGCTCGCCACCTCAAACGTGTTGGCCGACAACTTCAGCGCGGGGTGCAGCAAGGCCACCACCGGGGTAATTTCATACTGGCTTCCAGTGGTGTACAAAGGCAAGCTGCCAATCACCTTCACGAACTCTGCCGCCAAACCCACTTCCTCCTGCGCCTCCCGCAGTGCGGTGGCGTGCGGGCCCGCGTCGGCCTCGTCGGTTTTGCCACCAGGAAATGCGACCTGACCGGAGTGGCTACTCAAGTGGGCAGTGCGCTGCGTGAGCAGCACGGTGGGGCGCTCCCGCATCACCAGCCCGACCAGGACCGCAGCAGGCCG
>CAIWRE010000400.1 GCA_903914985.1 uncultured beta proteobacterium
GCTCCATGGAGCTCGCCGTCGAAAAGCGCACAAATTTGGCGGTTTGGTCGGTGCCGAAGTCGCGCCCTGGCGTGACGGCCACGTGGGCTTGTTCCATCACCGCAAAAGCGAAGTCCCAGCTGTCCTTGATGCCAAGGCGCTCGCACACCGCCGAGCAATCGGCCCAGGCATAAAACGCGCCGTCGGGCATGACCGGCACGTCCAGCCCCAGGCTTTGCAGCGCGGGCACAAAGTAGTCGCGCCGGGCTTTGAACTCGGCTCGCCGGGCTTCATACAGCGCAATGCTGTCGGGCTCAAAGCAGGCCAGCGCAGCGTGCTGCGCAATGGTGCTGGGGCAAATAAACAGGTTTTGTGCGAGCCGCTCAATCACCGGTACCAGCGGCTCGGGCACCACCAGCCAGCCCAGGCGCCAGCCGGTCATGTTGAAGTACTTGCTAAAGCTGTTGATGCTGATGATGTTCTCGTCAAACGCGAGTGCAGTTTGGCCAAAGCGGGCGTCGTAGCTCAAGGGCAGGTAGATCTCGTCCACCATCGTGATGCCGCCGTGGGCTTTCACCACGCCATGGATGCGGCGCAACTCGTCCGGGTCAATCGAGCTGCCCGTGGGGTTGGACGGCGAGGCAAGCAGCACGCCGCGCGTCTTGGGCCCCCAAGCGGCCTGCACCTGGTCGGCGCTGAGCTGGAAGCGTTGCTCGGCCGTGGTGGGCAGCAGCACGGCGCGGCCGTCGGCGGCGCTCACAAAATGCCGGTTGCAGGGGTAGCTGGGGTCGGGCATGAGCACTTCGTCGCCCGCGTTGATCAGTGCCAGGCAGGCCAACTGCAATGCTGCCGAGGCGCCCGCCGTGACCACGATGCGACTGGCCGGCACCTTGATACGGTAGCGGCTGCTGTACCAGGCACTGATGCGTTCGCGCAGTTCGGGCAGGCCGGTGGCCTGGGTGTATTGGCTGTTGCCTCGCTGGATGGCGCGCTCGGCGGCGGCTTGCACCAGCGGGGGCGCAGTGAAATCGGGCTCGCCGATGTTCAAAAACACCATGGGCGAGTCGCTCAGTGCCACCTGGCGACCCAGCTCGGAAGCGGCCTTGGCCACTTCCATCACATAAAAGGGCTCGATGTTTTGCGCGCGGTGCGAGATTTGCATGGCCGTTGAAGGCTATTCGGCAGCGGGCTTGTGGGCGCGGTCGGCCTGCACTTCGGGGCCGCGCAGTTCGGGCGCCAGGCCATTGAGCACGGCGTTGACGTACTTGAAGCCGTCGGTGCCACCAAACTCTTTGGCCAACTCAATGCATTCGTTCAGCACCACGCGCCACGGCACGTCGGGGCAGTGCTGCATCTCGTACACGCCGATCCACATGACGGCTTGTTCTACCGGCGAGATTTCGCTCAAAGGCCGGTCCAGCCGTGTCAGGATCAATGCGTCCAGCGCATCGGCATGGTCTATGCAGCCGTGCAAGAGGGCGTCAAAGTGGGCGGCGTCGGCTTTGTTGAAGCCCGCCAGGTCGCGGGTGAAGGTGTCAATGTCGGATGCGGCGTTCTTGCCCACCAGGCGCTGGTATAGCGCTTGGAGTGCAAATTCGCGGGCGCGGCTGCGGGAGTTTTTGCTGCCGGCTTTGCGCGCACCGGTGCTGGTCAGGCCCACGCGGGACTGGCGGGGCGGGCGCTCTTTGGCGGCGGGGGCGTCGGTCATTACACGGTTTCCAAAAAATTGGCCATTTCCACGGCCACGCGGGCAGCGTCGCGGCCCTTGTCGGTCTGGCGCGCCACGGCCTGCTCCATGTTTTCCACGGTCAGGATGGCGTTGGCAATGGGCATTTGGCTGTCCAGCGCCACGCGAGTCACGGCGGCGCCTGACTCATTGGCCACCAGCTCGAAGTGGTAGGTCTCGCCGCGAATGATGCAGCCCAGGGCAATCAGCGCGTCATAGCGGTTTTTCTCGGCCAGGGCTTGCAAGGCGGTGGCCACTTCCAGTGCGCCGGGCACCGTGAAGTGGTGAATATCGCGCTCGGCCACGCCCAGGCTCAGCAACTCCGCCTTGCAGGCAGCGGCCAGTGCGTCGGTGACGCTGGCGTTGAAGCGCGCCTGCACGATACCGACGCGCAGTTGCTTGCCGTCCATGCGCTTGTCGCTGTCGTCTACTTTGCCTTTGTCTGCGCCGAACATGGGTTTTCCTTTGGGTGGTGAATTGAAAATCTCAGGCGCCATTGGCGCTGAGGTAGCCCACGGTTTCTAAGCCGTAGCCGGTCAAACTGGGCATGCGCCGGGGGCTGCCCATCAAACGCATTTTGTGTACGCCACACAGACGCAAGATTTGAGCGCCCACGCCGTAGGTGCGCAGGTCCATGCGGCCGCGCTCAGGCGCGTGCGCCGGACGTGCCGTGCCGTCGAACTGGGCCAGCAATTGCTCGCCCGTCTCACCGCAATTGAGTAGCACCACAACCCCACGGCCTTCGTTGGCGATATGGGCCAGCGTGGCGTCCAGGCTCCAGGAGTGAAGCGAGCGGCCCGACTCCAGCGCGTCAAGCACCGACAGCGGCTCATGGACGCGGGCGGAAACCACCTCATCGGCTGCCCATTCGCCCTTGACCAGCGCCAGGTGCACGCCGTGGCCGGTGGTGTCTTGAAAAATGTGGGCCGTAAAGTCGCCCGCCGCGGTTTTGAAGGGGCGGCTGCCTTTGCGCGCCACCAGCGAATCCACCTGGCTGCGGTAGGCAATCAGGTCGGCGATGGTGCCGATCTTCAGGCCATGTTCGGCGGCAAACAGCTGCAAATCGGGTAGACGGGCCATGGTGCCGTCGTCTTTCATGATTTCGCAAATGACCGAGGCAGGGCTGCAACCGGCCATGGCGGCCAGGTCGCAGCCAGCTTCGGTATGGCCTGCGCGCATCAGCACGCCGCCGTCTACCGCTTGCAGCGGGAAAATATGGCCAGGCTGCACCAGGTCGGACGGCACAGCGCCCGGCGCCACAGCGGCTTGCACCGTGCGCGAGCGGTCCGCTGCCGAGATACCGGTGGTCACGCCTTCGGCGGCTTCAATGGATACGGTAAACGCCGTGCCTTTTTTGTCGCCATTGCGCGCCGTCATGGGGGGCAACTGGAGCAGCTCGCAGCGGGCGCGGCTCAGGGTCAGGCAAATCAGGCCACGGCCGAAGCGGGCCATGAAGTTGATGGCCTCGGGCGTGACGTGGTCGGCCGCAAGCACCAGGTCGCCTTCGTTTTCGCGGTCTTCCTCGTCCACCAGAATCACGATTTTGCCGGCGCGCATGTCGGCAACGATGTCTTGCACTGAAGAAATGGCCACGGGCTGAGTGGGGGAGGGGGAGGCAGTCATCAAGCAACTTTCACAACTTCAGGGGGAAATACCGGGGTGAATTTCTGCCGCCATGGCAACCCCCGATTATCGCCGCTTTGCAATTCTGAATGGTTTAGTCGTCGATGGATGCGCTCCAGCGCGCATTCAGGCCTTTTTGCAGGTCGCGGCGGTCGCGTTTGGTGGGGCGGCCATGGGCAATGGCCAGGGCGGGCTCGGTGTGCAAGCGCCGCTGCTCGGCGGCCTGGGCACGGTCCGCCATGCTTTGGGCGGTTTCCTCGTACATGGTTTGCGCTACGGGCGCCGATCCACGTGTGCCGCTGATGCCTTTGACGACCACGGTGCGCTTGATGCTGGCCTGCCAGAGCACCACGGTGTCTCCCACACGCACTTCGCGCGAGGGCTTAATGTCCTGCTGGCCGATCTGAACCCGTCCCCGGCTCACCTCGTCGGTGGCCAACGACCGGGTTTTGTAAAAGCGCGCGGCCCAAAGCCATTTGTCGATGCGGATGCTGTCCATCAAGTTTTCTCAATAGGTGCGGGTTATCCCTCTGTCTTTGGCGGCCAAATCCACCGGTCCTTCGCGCATGATAGGGGGTTAACTCACCCTCTTAGGAGATTCGCATGCGTCGTGACAGTTTTCTGAAGTCCCTGGCCGCTTTGGCCGCTGCGGGCGCCTTTCCCCTGAGCGCCCACGCAGGCGCCAACCTGAAAATGATGATTCCGGCCAATCCCGGCGGTGGTTGGGATGGCACCGGGCGCGAACTGGGCAAGGCCCTGCTTGACGCGAAGGTGGCGGACACGGTGCAGTACGAAAACAAGGGTGGTGCGGCCGGCGCGATCGGTTTGGCGCAGTTTGTCAATGCCGCCAAGGGCGATGCCAACGCCTTGATCATGACCGGTGCAGTGATGGTGGGTGGAATCATCACCGGTAAGCCCCAGGTGGGCATGGACAAAATCACCCCGATTGCGCGCCTGACAAGCGAATACAACGTGTTTGTCGTGCCAGCTGATTCACCCCTGAAGTCCATGAAGGATGTGGTGGAGCAGATGAAAAAAGACCCCGCCAGCGTGAAGTGGGGCGGCGGCTCGCGCGGATCAACTGAGCACATTTGTGCCTCCATGCTGGCCACCAAGGTGGGCGTAGACCCGAAGAAGGTGAACTATGTGGCTTTCCGGGGGGGCGGCGAGGCCATCGCAGCGGTTCTGGGTGGCAATGTCACGGTGGGCGGCAGTGGCTACAGCGAATTTGCTGAATACATCAAGGCCGGCAAGATGCGCCCGATTGGTGTGACGGCGGCCAAGCGTTTGCCCGGCATTGATGTGCCTACGCTTAAGGAGTCAGGTTATGACGTGGTGCTGGGCAACTGGCGCGCGGTCTACGGCGCCCCCGGCATTACGCCCGAGCAGCGCGCTGCGCTGACTGAGATGGTGGTCAAGGCGACCAAATCCAACTCTTGGCAAGAGGCGCTGGCCCGCAACGTCTGGACGCCCGCTTTGCTCACGGGCAAGGCATTTGACGACTTCGTGGATGACGAATTTGCCAGCTTGCGCGGCATCATGCACCTCTCTGGAATGGTTTGATGGTCATCACGGACAAGACCCGCCAAAGCGCGGTGGCGCTGGCGGTGCTGGCAATTGCTGGCGTGATGATGCTGGGTGCCGCCGAAATTTCTTCCGAGGCGGGCTACGCCGGTATCGGGCCCAATTTTTTGCCCTGGCTGGTGGCTGTGGCCCTGGCGCTTGTCGCGGCGTTTTTGTGGTTTGAGGCGCGCAGCGGCGGCTTTCGTGACATGCCTGACCCGACGGGCAGCGATGTGGAGCTGCAGAGTGCCCCGTGTTGGCGAGGTTTTGTCTGGATGTCGGGCGCTTTGTTGCTCAATGCGGCACTGATTACCAGCATTGGCTTTATCTTGAGTTGCACCCTGTGCTTTGCTTGTGCGGCGCACGGGTTGCGCCAGGCGCAGTCGGGCCCCGCGCAAAGCCTACGCAGTTGGCTGACCGACTTGGGTGTGGGCCTGTTGATTGCCGCGCCGGTGTTTTGGATGTTTACCAAGTTCCTTGCCATCAGCCTGCCAGGACTCACGCAAAGCGGGTGGTTGTAAATGGATGTCTTGAACCAGCTCATGCAGGGCTTTGCCACGGCAGGAACGCCCATCAATCTGTTGTGGGCCTTTGTCGGTTGTGCACTTGGCACGGCTGTGGGCGTGCTGCCCGGCATTGGTCCGGCCACCGCCGTGGCGATGTTGTTGCCCATTACCTCGCAAGTGGACGCCACGGCGTCCATGATCTTTTTTGCCGGTATTTACTACGGCGCCATGTACGGTGGCTCGACGACCTCGATTTTGCTCAACACCCCCGGTGAAACGGCCAGCATGGTGACGGCCATGGAAGGCAACAAAATGGCCAAGAGCGGGCGTGCGGGCGCGGCGCTGGCCACAGCGGCAATAGGTTCGTTTGTGGCAGGCACCATCGCCACGATCATGGTCACCTTGTTCGCCCCGGTGGTGGCTCAATACGCAGTGCGTCTGGGGCCACCCGAATACTTCTGCCTTATGCTTCTGGCGCTCACCACAGTAAGTGCCGTACTGGGGCAAAGCACGTTGCGGGGCCTCGCCGCCTTGTTTGTCGGTTTGGCGATTGGGCTGATCGGCATGGACCAGATTACCGGCCAAGCACGCTACACCGGCGGCGTGCCCGAACTGCTGGACGGGGTGGAAATTGTGCTGGTGGCAGTAGGCTTGTTTGCCGTGGCGGAGGCTTTGCATGCCGTTTTATTTGAGGGCGCAAGCACCGAGTCGCAAAACAAACTCAGCCGAGTGCGCATGACGGGCGCGGACTGGCGACGCTCGATCCCTGCCTGGCTGCGCGGCACCGCCATTGGTGCGCCCTTTGGCTGCATTCCGGCGGGTGGCACGGAGATCCCCACCTTTTTGAGTTACGCGGTAGAAAAAAAGCTGGCCCGTGGCGAGAACCTGGCCGAGTTTGGCAAGCAGGGCGCTATTGAAGGCGTCGCCGGGCCCGAGGCAGCCAACAACGCCACCGTCACCACGGCGCTGATCCCCTTGCTCACGCTGGGTATTCCGGTCAGCAATACCACCGCTATTTTGCTGGGGGCGTTTCAAAACTACGGCATTCAACCCGGGCCTCAGTTGTTTACCAGCTCAGCATCCTTGGTGTGGGCCTTGATTGCCTCGCTCTACATTGGCAATGTGATGTTGCTGGTGCTCAACTTGCCGCTGGTGGGCCTGTGGGTCAAGCTGCTCAAAGTGCCCAAGGCGCAGCTCTATGCCGGCATTTTGATATTCGCCACCGTAGGCGCCTACGGCATGCGCCAAAGCGCGTTTGACCTGGTGCTGCTTTACGCCATCGGCGTGCTGGGTCTGGTGATGCGCCGCTTTGACTTTCCTACCGCACCGGTGGTGGTGGGCATGATTTTGGGCCCACTCGCGGAAGCCCAGTTGCGCAACGCACTGTCCATTGGCGAGGGGAAATGGACGGTCTTTCTGGAGCGACCCATGTCCTTGGGATTGCTGGGCGTGGTGCTGGCCGTTTTGGTGCTTCCCCGGTTGTATAAGAAGCGCGGGTAAACCACGCACAAAGGACCATCATGAAATTACTCCGCTATGGCCCGCAAGGTCAGGAAAAAGCAGGTGCACTGGGTACTGACGAGCGACTGCGTGATTTGTCCATGCTGTTCGCCGATCTGGACGCATCCCACCTGGCGCCGCGCACGCTGGCTGCTTTGCGCGCGCTGAACGTTGACGCGCTACCCGTGGTGGAGGGCGCGCCCCGAATCGGTTGCCCGGTGGCGGACATCGGGAAAATTATTTGCGTGGGTCTGAATTACGCTGACCATGCCAAAGAAAGCGGCATGGAGCCGCCCAAAGA
>CAIWRE010000401.1 GCA_903914985.1 uncultured beta proteobacterium
GCGGGGTCGCGCACGATGCTCATGTAGGGTGCCAAACCGGTGCCGGTGCCGATCAGGTACAGGTTTTTGCCCTTGAGCAAATAGTCAATCAGCAAGGTGCCCGTGGGCTTGCGACCAACCACAATCTTGTCGCCTACCTGGATGTGCTGCAGCTTGGAGGTGAGCGGGCCGTTGGGCACTTTGATGCTCAGAAACTCCAGATGCTCTTCGTAGTTGGCGCTGGCAATGCTGTAGGCGCGCAGCAGCGGTTTGCCGCCTTCGCCGCGCAGGCCGATCATGGTGAAGTGGCCGTTGGAAAACCGCAGCGCGGTGTCGCGGGTGGTGGTAAAGCTAAACAGGCGGTCCGTCCAGTGGTGAACGCTCAACACTGTTTCTTCTAAAAAAGCACTCATAGGTCCCTTGGGAGAGTTCGCATTGCCACGACGGCAAGCCCTCTAGTGTAAAACCTCGCACCTGCGACCCCGCTATAAGGTTATGAGCCCTGCAATTTCTGCCATGATTGCCCTATGACACGCCCTGCCCTGCCCGCCCCCACCCTCTTGGTGGCCTGCCTGTGCGCGCAATGGTGCGGCACCTGCCGCGACTACCAGCCGCTGTTTGACCAGTTGCAGACCGAGTTTCCTCAGGCGCAGTTTGCGTGGGTGGACATTGAAGACGAAGCCGATCTGGTCGACCCGGTGGAGGTGGAAAACTTTCCGACCCTGCTGGTGGTGGCCGACGGCCAAGCGCGGTTTTTTGGCACCTTGCTGCCGCACATCGACACCCTGCGCCGTATTTTGCAAACGCAGCTCAGTGCGGAGCGAGCCGCTACGGTTGACGACGCAGCACAGGCTTTGGCACAACGCCTGATGGCACACCTGGCAGCAAAGGCGCAATAAGCCGCGTCGCGGCGTCGCTATTCCAGTCCAGCCCGCCGCGCACCACGCTGTGCACCCGGCCGTCTGCACCGATCAACACGGTGGACGGAAACACCCGGATGCCCCAGGCCCGCGCCAATGCGCCGTCCGGGTCACGCAGCACGGGAATATCCAAACCCGTAAATTCTTTAAAACGCTGGGCAGTCGCCGCGGACTCTTTGAAGTTGACCGCCAGCACGCGCAATGTGCCAGCGTGCGATGTGGCGAGCCGAGACAGTGACGGCATTTCTTCGCGGCAGGGCTCGCACCAGCTAGCCCAGAAGTTGATCAGCAGCGCCTGCCCTTTGAGGGATGCAAGTGCTACCGGCTGGCCGCTGTCATCCACACCCGCAAGGGCTGGCGGCGTCTTGCCGTTTGGCCAGCTTTGCACCTCAAAGCCGGTTTGCGCCAGAGCAGGTGTCGCTATCAGCGCCAGCGCGGCGCACCACGCGAAAACGCCGATTGGGCAGGACGATGCCGGTCCCGCCACGCTGACCTTTTTTAGAGCTTGCCCGCCACCCATGCTTGGGCGCTGGCCAGAGCTGCGTCCAGGTGGGCGGGCTCGGTACCACCGGCCATGGCCATGTCAGGCTTGCCACCGCCTTTGCCGCCCACTTGCGCAGCCAGGAAGTTGACCAGCTCGCCGGCCTTGACCTTGGACGTAGTGTCCGGCGTTACGCCGACCGCGATTTGCACTTTGTCGCCATCGGCCACGCCCAGCACGATGACAGCCGTTTTGAGCTTGTCCTTGAGCTTGTCCATGGTGTCGCGCAGGGTTTTGACATCGGCACCATCCAGGCGCGCAGCCAGGAACTTGACGCCGCCCAGGTCCTGCGCCTGCGTCAGCAACTCGTCGCCCTGGGCGGATGCGAGCTTGCCCTTGAGCGCGGCAATTTCTTTCTCCAGCGACTTGATGTGTTCCACCGTGCTGTGAATGCGGCTGCCCAGCTCGGCCACCGGGGTTTTGAGCGCATGGGCGGCGCTGGCCACGGTGTCTTCGAGCTGCTGCAAATAGGCCAGCGCGTGTTCGCCGGTCACGGCTTCCATGCGGCGCACGCCGGATGCCACGCCGCTTTCTGCCACGACCTTAAAAAGGCCGATGTCACCGGTGCGTGCCACGTGGGTACCACCGCAGAGTTCGCGGGTGGTGCCGATTTCGAGCACCCGCACGATCTCGCCGTATTTCTCACCAAACAGCATTTGCGCGCCGGTTTTTTTGGCACTCTCAATGTCCATCAGCTCCGCATGGGTGGCGGCGTTGTGCAGAATTTGACCGTTCACAAAAGCCTCGATCTGGCGGATTTGCGCGTCAGTCACCGGGGCGTTGTGGGCAAAGTCAAAGCGGGTGCGCTCGGGTGTGACCAGCGAGCCTTTTTGCTGCACATGGTCGCCCAGCACTTCGCGCAGTGCCTCGTGCATCAAGTGGGTGGCGGAGTGGTTGCGCATGGACGCTGCGCGCAGCGCCACATTGACCTGCGCCTGCACCGTGTCGCCTACCTTCAGGCTGCCCTGGCCCACCATGCCGTGGTGGCCAAACACGTCAGACTTGATTTTTTGCGTGTCGGTCACATCAAACGTGCCAGCGGAGCCCGTGAGCGTGCCCACGTCGCCCACCTGGCCGCCGCCCTCGGAATAAAACGGCGTCACGTCCAGCACAACCACGCCGCTTTGGCCGGATGCCAAGGTTTGCACCTGCACGCCGTCCAGGTACAAGGCTTCCACCACAGCAGACTGCGCCAGCTGGTCGTAGCCCACAAACACATTGCCCGCACCGCTGTAGTCCAGCGCGCGGTCCTGCTTGAATTTGCCTGCCGCGCGGGCCTGGTTCTTTTGACGGTCCATGGCGGCATTGAAGCCGTCTGCATCCACTTCGACATCGCGTTCGCGGCACACGTCGTTGGTCAGGTCCAGCGGAAAACCAAAGGTATCGTGCAGCTTGAAAGCCACGTCGCCCGGCAGCACCTTCACGCCACCGGCCAGGGCGGTGTCCAAAATTTCCATGCCGGTGGCCAGCGTCTCAAAGAAGCGCTCTTCTTCGACCCGCAGCACTTCGGTAATGCGCTTCTCTTCGGCTTGGATTTTTGGATAGGCGTCGCCCATCAGGCGAACCACGTCGGCGACCAGCTTATGGAAGAACGGTATTTTTTGGCCCAGCTTGTAGCCGTGACGAATAGCGCGGCGCACGATACGGCGTTGCACATAGCCGCGGCCTTCGTTGCTCGGCACCACGCCGTCGCTCACCAAAAACGCGGTGGCGCGGATGTGATCAGCAATCACGCGCAGCGACTTGTTTTGCAAATCGGCGCAGCCCGTGGCGCGCGCTGCGGCGGCGATGAGCTGCTCA
>CAIWRE010000402.1 GCA_903914985.1 uncultured beta proteobacterium
AGCGGTTGGGCACGACATAAATGTCTTCCATCTCTTCGCTGGCCATGGCTGCCAGGTGGCCGCCCCATTCGTTGGCTTCGATCAGTACTTCGTTGGCAATGATGTCGAGCTTCTTCTGAATTTCGCCTTGCACGTTTTCGGTTTGCGCCGCACCCAGCACGCCACCAAGCGCGCCTTTGTTGACCGCGTGGCTGATGCTTTTGCAAGAGCGCGCCACCACCTCAATCAGCAAGCGCAACTGCGACGGAATGCTGCCATCCACGCGCTGTTGCTCGACCAGGGAGCGGGTCAAAGAAATGTTGTTTGCCATGGCGTGCCTCGGGTGGGGATTAGTCGGCCAGTGCGTGGTCGATGACCTCGCGCACATCGTTGCTCAAGTCGGCTTTGGCGGCCACGCGTTGCAGCGCTTCCCGCGCGCCGCTGCGGTAGGGCTCAACGAGGCGCTTCCAGCGGTCCAGCGCGCGCGCCAGGCGGGCTGCGACCTGGGGGTTGATGGCGTCCAGCGCAATCACTTGCTGGCTCCAGAACACATAGCCCGACGCGTCGTTGCGGTGAAAGGCGCCCGGGTTGGCGCTGCAGTAGCTAAAGATCACGCTGCGGGCGCGGTTGGGGTTGCGCAGGGTGAAGTCGGGGTGCTCCATCAGCTGGCGCACTTCACGCAGCACATGGCCGCCGCGGTCGCAGGCGCTGGCTTGCATGGCAAACCATTTGTCGATCACCAGCGGCTCGTTTTTGAACTGGGCGTGGAACAGCTCCAGCGCCCGTGCCGCCAGCGGCTGACCGCTGCCGATCAGGGCTTGCAAGGCATTGGCGCGGTCGGTCATATTGCCGGCGTCTTTAAAACGCTGCAGTGCTTTGCCCGGCCACACCAGATCGCCCGAGGCGTTGGCTGCCAGGCACAAATAGGCCAGTGCCTGGCCCGAGAGCGCACGGCGTCCGGCCGAGGTGGCGTCGGGCTGAAAGCCGCCGCTGTCCTGGTGCGCGGCGTAGGCCCATTCCCAGTCGGCAAACAAGGCGGTGGCCAGTTGTTCGCGCATGGCTTCGCGCACCGCGTGGATGCGCTGGGGGTCGACCTGCGCCAATTGCTCGGCGATATAGGTCTCGGACGGCAAGGTGAGCACCAGCTCTTTGAACGCAGCGTCCAGCGCCGGGTGGCGCAGCACCGCGCGCAGGGCTTCAATGAGCGTGGCGTCCAGCAGGTGCTGCAGGGCTTTGTCCGCCTCGATGGCGCTGAGTGCACAGCGCAGCATCAAGCGTTGACCGGCTTCCCAGCGGTTGAAAGCGTCGCTGTCGTGCGCCAGCAGGGCCAGCAATTGCGCATCGGTGTACTCAAAGTCCAACACCACAGGCGCAGAGAAGCCGCGCAGGATGGACGGCACCGGCTCTTCGGCCACTTGGTAGAAAGTGATGGACTGGTTTTGCTCACTCATCACTTGCAGGTGGTTGAGGCTGCCATGTGCATCAGGTGCCGTTTGCAAGGGCAGGGCGGCGCCGCTGTGCAAGCCCACCAGACCCAATTGCACCGGAATCACAAACGGAGCCTTGGGCGGCTGGCCGGGTGTGGGCGCGCAGTTTTGCATCAGCGTGAGGGTGTAGGTCTGCGCTGCGGCATCGTACTGGCCGCTGGCGGTCAGGTGCGGCGTGCCGGCCTGGCTGTACCAGCGTTTGAACTGGGGCAATAGGGCTGCCA
>CAIWRE010000403.1 GCA_903914985.1 uncultured beta proteobacterium
CCTTGAGCGATTCGCTGGACCAGTGGTCGGATGATGCTTTTTGGGCCGAGCTGCGTTTGCGCTTGGACGACGAGGCCCGCGCGGCACTCGTGACCGGCTCCAGCATCGAAAAAAGCATTGCGCCCTTGCGCAGCTTTGTGACCGAGCCCATGCGTTTTGGCCGCATGTTTCTGGCAGGCGACGCAGCCCATATCGTTCCGCCCACCGGTGCCAAAGGACTGAACCTGGCGGCCAGCGATGTGAAGTATTTGTCCCAGGCGTTTCAAGACTATTACCTGGAGCGCTCTGAGGCCGGTATCGAGGCCTATTCGGCCCGCTGCCTGCGCCGTATTTGGAGGGCAGAGCGCTTCTCCTGGTGGTTCACCACGCTCATGCACCAGTTTCCGCAAGACGGCGCCATCGATGCGCGGCTCAAAGAGGCCGAACTGGACTACCTCATGCATTCACAAGCGGGCCTGCGCTCCATTGCCGAGAACTATGTCGGCCTGCCCCTGAACTTCGGCAGCAGCGGTCGCTGACGCCCAGTCCTTTCGAAAGGTTTTTGCCCATGATCATTGATGTGCACGGTCACTACACCACCGCGCCCAAGGCCTTAGAGCTTTGGCGCAACCAGCAAATTGCGGGTATCCAAGACGCTGCCTTGATGCCCAAAGTGTCGGATCTGAAAATCAGCGACGACGAATTGCGTGAGTCGATTGAGACCAACCAGCTGGCCAAAATGCGCGAGCGCGGAAGTGACCTGACCGTGTTCAGCCCGCGCGCCAGTTTCATGGCGCACCACATTGGCGACTTCCAGGTTTCCTCGACCTGGGCGGCTATTTGCAATGAGCTCTGCTTCCGCGTGTCGCAGCTGTTTCCGGACTCCTTTATTCCTGCCGCCATGCTGCCGCAGTCGCCCGGCGTGGATCCGGCGACCTCTATTCCCGAGCTCGTCAAGTGCGTGGAGCAATACGGCAATGTGGCCATCAACCTCAATCCCGACCCCTCGGGCGGGCACTGGACCTCGCCGCCCTTGAGCGACCGGCATTGGTACCCCATCTTCGAAAAAATGGTGGAGTACGACATCCCCGCCATGATCCATGTGAGCACCAGTTGCAATAGCTGTTTTCACACCACCGGCGCGCACTACCTCAATGCGGACACCACCGCGTTCATGCAGTGCCTGACCAGCGATTTGTTCAAAGATTTCCCGACCCTGAAGTTCTTGATTCCCCACGGCGGCGGCGCCGTGCCCTACCACTGGGGCCGCTTTCGCGGGCTGGCGCAAGAGCTCAAAAAGCCGTTGTTGCAAGACCATTTGCTCAAGAACATCTTTTTTGACACCTGCGTCTACCACCAGCCCGGCATTGACTTGTTGACCAAGGTGATCCCGGTGGACAACATCTTGTTTGCCAGCGAAATGATTGGTGCGGTGCGCGGCATTGACCCCGAGACCGGGCACTACTTCGACGACACCAAGCGCTACATTGAAGCGTCCACGCAACTCACCGACGCGCAACGCCATCAGATCTACGAGGGCAACGCCCGCCGCGTCTTTCCGCGGCTCGATGCGGCACTCAAAGCCAAAGGACGCTGAGCATGACCACGCTGGGGATTGTGAAACGCAACATCATTCGCGCCGATGCGGCTGCAGTTGAAAAGCTGGGCCGCTTTGGCGTGGCCACCATCCACGAGGCCCTGGGCCGCGTGGGGCTGATGAAACCTTATATGCGCCCGGTCTACCGGGGTGCGCGCATCTGCGGCACGGCTGTGACCGTGCTGCTGCAACCCGGCGACAACTGGATGATGCATGTGGCCGCCGAGCAGTTGCAGCCCGGTGACGTGGCCGTGGCAGCCTGCACGACCGAGAACGAGGATGGTTTTTTTGGCGATCTGCTGGCCACCAGTTTTCAGGCGCGCGGTGCGCGGGGCCTGATCATCGATGGCGGCGTGCGCGATGTGGATGAGCTGGAGCGAATGGGTTTTCCGGTGTTCAGCAAAGCGATCCACGCCAAAGGAACGATCAAAGCCACGCTGGGTTCGGTCAATGTGTCGGTGGTGTGCGCTGGGGCCTTGGTGAATCCTGGTGACGTGGTGGTCGCCGATGTGGACGGTGTGGTGGTCGTGCCCGCCGCCTTGGCCCAGACGGTGGCAGACGCCGCTGAAAAGCGCGAGAGCTTTGAAGGCGAAAAGCGCGCCAAACTGGCCGCAGGCGTGCTGGGCTTGGATATGTACAAAATGCGCGAGCCCCTGGCCGCCGCCGGTTTGAAATACATCGATTGATACGCCGCTGATGTCCAAACCTACTTCCGGCGACTTCACCAAAACCCCAGGCTGGCTGGACTGGTACAGCGGCCCGAGCACGCCGCGTTTTCAGTTGCCCGCGGGCAGCGTGGACGCGCACTGCCATGTGTTTGGACCGGGTGCCCAGTTTCCCTTTGCGCCTGAGCGCAAGTACACGCCCTGCGACGCATCCAAAGACCAGCTGTTTTCGCTGCGCGACCACCTCGGTTTTGCGCGCAATGTCGTCGTGCAAGCCACCTGCCACGGCGCCGACAACCGGGCGTTGCTGGACGCGCTGGCGCACTCCCAGGGCATGGCGCGGGGTGTGGCTACCGTCAAGCGCAGCGTCACGGATGACGAGCTGCAGGCCATGCACGACACCGGTGTGCGCGGCGTGCGATTTAATTTTGTGAAGCGTTTGGTGGACTTCACGCCCAAGGACGAACTACTGGAAATTGCACACCGCATCCAGCAGTGGGGCTGGCATGTGGTGATTTATTTCGAGGCGGTGGATTTGCCCGAGCTGTGGGATTTTTTCACCGCGCTGCCCACCACGGTGGTGGTTGACCACATGGGC
>CAIWRE010000404.1 GCA_903914985.1 uncultured beta proteobacterium
CAAATGGGCGCCATCTAAGCAACAGCGACTCTTAGGTCATCCCTGGGTACTTCATCTACGAAAGCAGCACCGCTATGGTTCCCCACCTCGTCACTGCACTGACCGGCCCCATCAATGAGCTGGAGCAGCGCGTGCTTGACACCATGCCGGCCATTGAGCGCTGGTTCCGTCTGGAGTGGATGGAGCACACGCCGCCGTTTTATGCGTCGGTGGACGTGCGCAATGCGGGGTTCAAGCTCGCGCCGGTGGATACCGACTTTTACCCGGGTGGCTGGAACAACCTGACCCCGGCCATGCTGCCGCTGGCGGTGCAGGCGGCCATGGTGGCGATCGAAAAAATCTGCCCAGAGGCGCGCAATCTGCTGATCATTCCTGAGCACCAACCGCGCAACACATTTTACATGAGCAATCTGGCGCAGTTGCGCCGGATTTTTCACATGGCGGGGCTCAATGTACGCATTGGCTCCATCAGCCCCGAGGTGAAAAAAGCCACAGAAATTGTGTTACCCGGTGGCGAGTCCCTATTGCTGGAGCCGGTGATTCGTACCAAAGGCCGCATCGGCGTCAAAGACTTTGACCCCTGCACCATTCTGCTGAACAACGATTTGCATGCGGGCATCCCCGGCATCTTGGAAGACTTGCACCAGCAGTACCTGCTGCCGCCCTTGCACGCCAGCTGGACCACGCGGCGCAAGAGTAAACATTTCCAGTGCTACGAAGAAATCGCCAAGCGCTTTGGCAAGCTGATCGGCATTGACCCCTGGCTCATCAATCCTTTGTACGAGACCTGTGCCGACGTCGATCTGGCCACGCCCGATGGGGTTGCCAGGCTCACCGCGGGCGTGGACACCTTGCTGACCAAGGTCCGTCGCAAGTACAAGGAATACGGCATCAAAGAAAAACCCTTTGTGGTCGTGAAGGCCAACAATGGCAGCAGCGGCCGGGGCCTGATGACGGTGCGTGAGAGCAAAGACATTGCTGCCTTGCTCAAAAAACCTGGCGTAAACGGCCTGGCCCAAGGCGGCGTGCAAGAGCTGATCGTGCAGGAAGGCGTGCTCACGCACGAGCGCATGAACGACGCCGTGGCCGAGCCGGTGGTGTATTTGATGGACCGCTATGTGGTCGGCGGCTTTTACCGCGTGCACGCGGAGCGCGGCATCGACGAAGACCTGAGTGCGCCGGGTTCGAGCTATGTGCCCTTGGCCTTCGGCAGCAGCGCACAACTGCCCCAGCTGGGGGTTCGCCCGGGAGCGAGTGAGCCCAACCGCTTTTACATGTACGGCGTGGTGGGCCGTTTGGCCATGCTGGCGGCCAGTTACGAGCTGGAAGCGACCGATCCTGAGACCGATCAGGACGTGTGATTTTGGCGCTGTCGAGGGCCTTGTGTCGCACAGGCGACCTGTGTTGCTGCGGCGCAGCATTCACGTAGGCATTTTTGTCCATGCCCGCGTTTTCCGGGCGCGGCAAAGGCACAATGGCGCTCCCTCATTGAATGGAAACCGGGGTTCCTAAACACCCTGGCGCAACGCTTGTCAGCATCAAAGTCCACTCTTTCGGCGCTCACCCTGGGCGCAATTGGTGTCGTTTACGGCGACATTGGAACCAGCGTGTTGTACGCGCTCAAAGAGGTTTTCGGCTCAGGCCATGTGCCTTTCACACCGGACAATGTCTACGGCATCCTGTCCATGATTTTCTGGACCCTGACCGTCATCGTGTCGCTCAAGTATGTGGTGCTGGTGCTGCGGGCCGACAACGCGGGCGAGGGCGGACTGATCGCGATGTTGGCGCTGGCCTCCCAGGCCGTCAAAGAACGTCCGACCTTGCGACGGGTCTTGCTCAATGTAGGCATCTTCGGTACTTGCTTGTTTTATGGCGATGGCGTCATCACACCCGCAATTTCGGTGCTCGGTGCGGTGGAGGGTTTGGAGATCATCTCGCCCAAGTTCGTCAAATACGTGGTTCCGATCACGCTGGTGATTTTGTTTTGCCTGTTTTGGGTGCAAAAACGCGGCACCACCGGCATTGGCAAGTTTTTTGGTCCCATCACCTTGCTGTGGTTTGCGGCCATCGCCCTGCTGGGCGTCGTGCATATTGCAGGCAATCCGCACATCCTGGTGGCGCTGAACCCCTATTACGCGCTGTTGTTCATGTGGGAAAACCCCGGTGTGACCTTTGTGTTGCTGGGCGCGGTGGTGCTCTGCGTGACGGGTGCGGAGGCGCTGTACGCCGACCTGGGGCATTTCGGTAAAAAGCCGATCCGCCTGGCCTGGTTCAGCGTGGTCATGCCATGCCTGACCCTGAATTATTTTGGCCAGGGTGCGCTACTGTTGAGCAATCCAGCCGCCGTGAAAAACCCGTTTTACATGATGGCCCCTGACTGGGCGCTCTTGCCGCTGGTCGTGCTGGCCACCATGGCTGCGGTGATCGCCTCACAGGCCTTGATCACCGGCGCCTTCAGCGTCACCAAGCAGGTGATACAGCTGGGCTACCTGCCGCGCCTGAACCTGATTCACACCAGTGTGCGCGAGGCCGGGCAAATCTATATTCCGTTTGTGAACTGGGGCCTGTTTGCCGCCATTGTTTTGGCTGTGGTGATGTTCAAGTCGTCGAGCAATCTGGCAGCGGCTTATGGCATTGCGGTGTGCACCGACATGCTCATAACCACCTTGCTGACGTTTTATGTGATTCGCTATGGCTGGAGATACCCACTCTCACTGTGCCTGCTCGCCACGGGATTTTTCTTCGCAGTGGACCTGATGTTCTGGGGCTCCAACCTGCTCAAACTTTTCGATGGCGGCTGGTTCCCGCTATTGATCGGCGCAGTTGTGTTTTTGTTCATGGGCACTTGGAAAGACGGCCGTACACTGCTGAGTTCCAAACTTCAGGCGGATTCGATGGACTTGCCGAGCTTCCTGGAAGCTGTTTTTGTGAGCCCGCCCACCCGGGTGGAAGGCACGGCAGTCTTTTTGGTCGCATCGGTGGGCACCGTGCCCAACGCGCTGCTTCACAACCTCAAGCACAACAAAGTCTTGCACGAGACCAATTTGTTCGTGACGGTGCGCAACCACGAGGTGCCGTGGATCGGTCTGGACAAGCGCATTGAGATCGAACGCCTGGGCCATGACTGCTGGCAGGTGTTGATCAATTACGGCTTCAAAAACGACCCCGATGTGCCGCGCGCGCTGGAGCAGCTCAAGGGCCGTGGCGTGTCCCTGGACCCGATGATGACCAGCTACTTCTTGTCGCGCGACACCGTGGTGCCCACACTGGGCGAAGGCATGGCCCCGTGGCGTGAGAAGCTGTTCGCCCAAATGCACCACAACGCCAGCAGCGCGGCAGACTTCCTGAGCCTGCCCAGTAATTCGGTCGTTGAGCTGGGCTCGAAAATCGAAATTTAGGCCACGGTGCAATTTTTCAAAGACCTGAGTTGGTCGAGTTTTACCGCCGGTTTTGTGGCCGTGCTGGTGGGCTTTACCAGTTCCATTGCCATTGTTTTTCAGGCGGCGCAGGCTTTTGGCGCCACGCCGGCCATGCTGGCTTCGTGGCTGTGGGCCATCAGCATCGGCATGGGCCTCACCACCGCGCTGCCCTCTTTGTGGTTGCGCAAGCCGGTGATGGTGGCCTGGAGCACGCCGGGTGCTGCGGTGCTGGCCAGCGCCGGTCTGGTGGGTGGCTTCTCTATGGGCGACGCGGTGGGTGCCTTCATGATGAGCGCCGCACTGATTGTGCTGGTGGGGGCTACGGGCTGGTTTGAGCGGGTGATGAACCGCATCCCCGTCGCCTTGGCCAGTGCACTGCTGGCCGGCGTGTTGGCGCGCTTCGGTCTGGCAGGCTTTAGCGCCGCGCAGTCGGCCCTGCCGCTGGTCGTGCTGATGCTGCTGACCTATTTGCTGGGCAAGCGCTTTGCACCGCGTTATGCAGTCCCTGCCACTTTGCTTTTTGCTGTGCTGTTTGTGGCAGCGCAAAATGGTTTTTCGCGGGTGGAAGTTCCGACGGGGCTGACCTGGCCGGTGTATGTGGCACCGGTCTTTTCATGGGCGGCGTTTGTGAGCCTAGCGCTGCCCTTGTTTATCGTGACCATGGCGTCTCAAAACCTGCCGGGTGTGGCGGCCATTCGCGCCTCCGGTTTTGGGGACGAACGTGCGCAGGGTGGTGACGCCGGAATTCCTGTGTCCAAAATCATCACGCTCACGGGTGTAGCCACACTGCTGCTGGCGCCGCTGGGTGCGTTTTCGCTCAACTTGAGCGCGATCACAGCAGCCATTTGCATGGGGCCCGAGGCCCACCCGGACCGCGCGCGGCGGTACACGGCAGCGGTGTCGTGCGGCGTGTTGTACATCGCCTTGGGTCTGTTTGGTGCCACCATCATGGCGCTGCTCACAGCTTTCCCCAAAGAGCTGGTGGCAGCGATTGCGGGTCTGGCGCTCATGGGCACGATTGGCAGCGCGCTGGCCGCGGCCCTGCACAAAGAGTCGGACCGCGAAGCCGCTATGGTGACGTTTTTGATCACGCTCAGTGGCGTGGTGGTCGGCGGTGTCGGGTCCGCGTTTTGGGGAGTAGTGGTCGGTGCCATTGCCCTGGCTGTGCAACACTACCGTCCCACCAAGCGCAACGTTTAAGACTTCGGCCCGCCTTTTGAGAAGCATCCCATGAACATTCTTTTTGTTGCCGATCCTCTGGAGTCGTTCCAGACCTACAAGGACACCACCTTTGCCATGATGCGTGAGGCGCAAGCACGGGGCCACACGGTGGCGGCCTGCGAGCCACGTGAGTTGGTATGGCGCAGCGGTGGCGTGGTGCAAGCGCAGGTGCGGCAGATCCGGCTGACGGGTGAGGCGCCGCAATGGTTTGTCGCAGAGAGCACCACGGTGCGCGAGTTGCGCCACTTTGACGCGGTGGTGATGCGCAAAGACCCACCCTTTGACAGCGAGTTCTTTTACGCCACCCACCTGTTAGAGCAGGCTGAGCGCGAAGGTGCCCAGGTGTTCAACAAACCACGTGCGCTGCGCGACCACCCGGAAAAACTGGCGGTCATGGAATTTCCCCAGTTCATCGGCCCCACATTGGTGACGCGCGATGCGGCAGCGGTACGCGCATTTCACCAGGAGCACCGCGACATCATTCTCAAGCCGCTGGACGGCATGGGGGGCAGCGGCATCTTCCGCGTCAAGGACGACGGCCTGAACCTGGGCGCCATCATCGAGACCTTGAACCGTGACGGCGCGCAAAGCCTGATGGTGCAAAAGTTTTTGCCTGCCATCAGCGAAGGCGACAAGCGGGTGCTGGTGATTGGTGGCAAACCAGTGCCCTTTTGCCTGGCACGCATTCCGCAGGGTGGCGAGGTACGTGGCAACCTGGCAGCAGGCGGCTTGGGTGTGGCGCAGCCGCTCAATGCGGCAGACCGGGCGGTGGCGGAGGCGATTGGGCCAATATTGGCAGCGCGCGGCCTGCTGCTGGTAGGGCTGGACATCATCGGCACCAGCCTGACCGAAATCAACGTGACCAGCCCGACCTGTTTTCAGGAAATCACCGAGCAGACGGGCTTTGATGTGGCGGCGATGTTCATGGACGCGCTGCAAGCGGCTGCCCGTCGATAAACACCTGCAGTTCGCCTGGCTCCATGGGCACCCAGTGCTCATTGGCCGTCAGCGGCTCGGTCACGACGATGACCTGGCGGTCGTCGGG
>CAIWRE010000405.1 GCA_903914985.1 uncultured beta proteobacterium
CCGCCTGCAATATAGGAGCGATCGTCAGCCGATCGCAGCCGTTGCTCACGTTCGTTCAATCGGGTGGAAGTCCACGTCCAGGGGCGGGAATCGCGCAGATGGGTAACGCCATAAAGCTCCACGCTGCGGTTGAGCCGGGCACCACCGTCACGGGTGAGCGGCTGCCAGACAAAACTGGCCATGCCCGGCGAGGATTTGGGCAGCATCAGGTCAAACGGCACACTGACGAATATTCCCTTTTCAAACGTTCCTTCGCCAAAAACCTCTTTGGCCACGTTAGTCCTGGTAGCCCAAGCGCCCATCGTCACGCCATTGGGAAACACCCGCTGCAGATTCAGCGTGGCGCCCCGGTCCCCTGCCAAGTAACTTCCCACCATCAGGTTGGCCTGAACCCCATTCCAGCCGGTGTCCCAATACAAGGTGGCATGCCCGGTGTTGACGGTGTAATCCCGAAACTCAAGGTTCTGGGAATAGCCGCGCTGCCTGACCCGGTTGACGTCCACACCGAACGCAAACGCGCCACGCCAAGGACGATACAGCCATTCAGCACCAACTCCACCAAACTCCGACTCCAGCATGCCTCCGTACAGACTTGCGTAATGGTTGTTACCCAGTTCTGCAACATGGGTGAGTTGCAGCAGGGGCATGGTCAGTGCCGAAGTCGTCAGATACTGGCGCTGGTCGGTGCGCACCCGGGGCAAGCCGCTGGGGGCGTCGTATTTGAATGCCTGGTAATTGTCCAGTAGTCGTTGCTTGAGCTCCATCGCAACCCAGCTTGAGGGATTCAACCGCCACTCGGCGCTTCCCATCACCCCAAGCTCGTACAGCACAAAGCCGTCAGGTCCTCCCAGAATCTGGTGGTAACTCGGGGCCAACGAAAAGTCCCAATTCGCCCCCCGTGCGCGGTGGAACTCACCCGCCAGGGCGGTCGATGGCGCAAGGTCGCTTGCCAGCGTAGGCGATACCTTTTGCGCCTGCAATCGCAGGGACGGTGGTATCGCCTGCGTACGTTGTGCAACCCAGTCTGAACGTTGAACGTCAACCCGTGCCAATCCCAAACCATGCTGCTGCAGCTCGACCACAAAATGTTGTACGGTGGCCGGGGTGTAGCGATGCAACACTGCCGTAGCGCGCTCCAAACGCTCCTGGGGATACAGGCTGCCGTCAGATTGTGCGACGAGGTTAACGCTGGCACCCTGCTGAAAGAGAGACTCCACTTTCCACCCGGTCGCCTCTTCAATGTCCTTGGCCACATCACCCCACGGCACGGAATACGCAGCTTGCAACGCCATCGGGGCAACTTTGGGCAATGCTTTGTCCAGCAGCTTGGGTGTGTGTATTTCAGCCAGCGGCGTTTGCAGCGTGATCCCGATCATCGCTGTGTTACCACGCTCCCAGCCCAAGCTAAGTTCGATACCTGGTGCATGTCGGTACACCAAGCCCAGGTTGAACGGACTGCCGGCTAACAGATTGTTGTCCTGGGGTTCGTGTTGGTAGTTGTTGCCATCCAACTCGGCCTTTACCAGCCATCGGCCGTCTTCTGATTGCCACTGCACTCCGCCAAACACTGCGGCGTCGCCGCGAAAGAAGGCTTGGTAATTGTCCTGACTCGCTGAAAAATTGCTGCTCAAGGGGCGCGTGGTGTAAGCATTACCCAAAAATCCCAGAGGCGCCTTCAGGGACCCGCGGGCGCCCAGGTAGCCCCAACCGAGTCCCAGACTGGCGTCCCATGTCCCCCATCGCTTATTGGCCACCAAATACTCGCCGGAAAACATACCGGTTCCGCCCAGATCCCGAATCCCGAGGGCGACCTGCGGCGTGGTACCTGTCTCTTCAAGGAGGCGCACTTTGAGGTCAATCGACTTATCTTTGTAGCTCTGAGTCCCAGCAATTTCAGGCCCGTAAAGCCGATTCGCCACATCCGTGTAGCGAAAACCCGCTTCCAACCATTCAAAGGGTTGAAACATCACGTTGCCGTGGGTGTAGGGATATGCACCGGAAAATGTCACCGCCATCGCCCCTGCGGGACGCATACGGGCGCTAGGGGTCTGCAGCAAACCTGCCACACCCCAATCGCTGGAAGAGATGGCCGGCGCGGCGGACGCGTGGGGCGAGGCTAAGACCCGGGCTACGGACTTCACCTCACTGGCCTGAAACAGGGTTTCTGCTGGAAGCTGCAGACTTAGAAAACGTGCCAGGTTGTCAGAAAATGCCTGACTGAAATTCACCGCACGGCTGGGTGCCCACAGCCAGGCACCGGGCGCCAGCTCGGTTTGGCTGACGGGCGAGGCATTCCAGGGCGACAGGCCCACCGCAATGACACGGCCGTCAGCTTGCACGAGCCAGGCCCAGTCGGCCGTAGAAGACGAATGGATCCCCTGGCAGGCGGACACATAGTCGATAGCATGAGCCCCGGCGCTCTGTGCGACCAGACAAACTCGCCCATCGTCACCCAGGACAGCGACATTCTTCGGTCTTGGCAGCAACCGTACCATTTGATTTGCCTGCAACACCGGATCTTGCGCGGGACTGCCCTGCAGCCAACGCGCGTCAGCACTTGCCAGCAAGACACGGCCCTCAATGGGCAGGCCGCGCAACAACTCGATGAGCGAATGTCGGGCCGGCGACCGTAAACCGCGTGCCGATTGCAATTGATGGATAAGTGCAGAGCGCAACGACTCTTGGGCGGCACGTTCTGAAGGCACCTGCCAATGAATAACCGTCAAATCGGTAGTGCTGTCGGTGTTGCGGATGAGCCAGTCACTCATTCGCTCACCGTTACGCACGTCGGACCGCGCGAAGACCGGGACTGCATCCGTTTGCGGCGTTGGCGTCTGCGCCCAGGAGATTCCGAGAGACAAACAAAACAGCATCGCTGTGCCAGCCCTATTGCAGAGCTTCACATATCGCCTTCGTAAGCAGGCCAGACCTGGATGCGCAAGCATGTTTTATGAGTCATACATTGCTCGGAAAACACAATCGTCTGTTCCCCGCGGTGTGTCCCCAGGGCAAACCAGCTGTGCAGAGCAACACCATCGGGACCCTGCGCCGACTCCTGGTACCAGCGCGTGAGCTTCGCTGAGGCGGGGAGCGACACTGCGAATCCTTCAAGGATTGGAGCCTGTTCCGACAACAGGGTAAGGACGGTTTCACGCACGCCAAAGCGATAGCTGGGAATTTCGTCGCGGCTACGCACATAAGTGCTTCCCCGCCCGTCAACGTCTCTCCATGCCACCGGCACGCTATCGAAGCGTACCGATGGCCAATCCATCGCTAAGCCGTGCGCCGCCACAACGCGGCCGTTTTGGAGTTTGAGCACCTCACCGGACGCGGAGTACCACACCTCTATGGGTCCCAGCGGATGCGGATCCACGTAGCCCAGCACCAACAAAGCGGGCGCACTGCCGGGCACTTGAACACGCAGATATCGATAGCGCGGGTCCACACCAAACTTCAACGGATCAACGGCCGTACCCGGCATGATCGAATTGGCAACGTACCTGGCAGAACCGAAAGCGGCTGACCCGTCACGCGAACATGCCGTCGTCAGCAGGACCAGGCAAAAGACAAAAAAACCGCCCCATCTCTGGTGGCGGTTTTTGTGGACTTGCGGTCGATACCTGCCGCGCTGCAGCTGATCCGACAGCACACAATGTACTTAGCGGGAGCCACTGGTACCGTTGGTACCGGATGTCGACTTGTTGGTAGCTACCGCCACGGCAAGCGCCGCAGCGGTGGCCGCGACCACAGTGGGCAAGGCGGTAATTGAACCGCCTGCGACTGCAGTTGCAGAGCTAGCACCTGCCGCGCTAGGTTCAACCGTTTGTGCCATCGCAGGAAGCACCAATGATGTGGTAGAAAAAACAACAAGTGCAAGGGATTTGAATGACATACAGGATCCTTTTGAAAAATTGAAGTTTGATGATAAATCTTAAAATAGTTTAAACGACTTAACAATTCATTTTCAATATGAATATAGAAATATTTCAAATATTTTTACAGCAAAGCTTAAGACTTCATCAATAAAAATCCTAATGGCGAACGCCAACGGAAACAGACCATCCGTGCATAAACGGCGACGTACACGATTGCAAAGAGGCAGAAGCTCATCAGTGACATCCAAACACTGCCATGAACGAGACCGGCGACTCCGATCGCAGAAAGTGTCATCAGCCCACCTAAAATTCCAGTGACTGAATTGCGCCACGTTGGAGCACTGTCACGAAACCAACGCCGCACATAGCGCTGCCTTACCAAACTGTGAAAATGAAGCCGATCCGGAAGTCCAGGATTGCGCTTTTTCATACGCCGCCTGAAGATGCTCAATAGCACTTCCGTGACCGGGTGAACGCAAATCAGCAAGGCAGAAAAAGCAGTAACAAACGGATTGCGCTCCACCAACAGTACGGCGACCCACGCCAGGGAAAAGCCAACAAAATAGGACCCCCCATCGCCCAGGAATATTTTCCCAAAGGGCCAATTCACCCAGAAGAATCCCCATACACAGGCCGCCAATATCAGTGCTACGCCGGCCAAGTCTGGATCGCCAACCTTCCAGGCAATCAGGCCCAACCCCAGAAATGCCAATGCGGACATGGTGCTTGCAAGCCCGTTGAAGCCGTCAATGATGTTGATCGCATTGGCCACACCTCCCACCGCAAACGCAGTAAACAGAATCGACACAATCTTGAATTTGAGCAGCCAGTCGATTCCCACGATATCCACTCGCGACAGACCATAGTCCGTCAGCCACCAGGCCAATATTCCTGAGGCAATGGTGGCCATGAGTCGCTGGGTGACACTGACGCTTTTGGTGACGTCTTCGGCCAAACCGAAGATAAATGCAGGCATACCCGCAAGAAGCATAGGCCCCAGTAACTGCTGCGCGCCGGGTGGCACACTCGCCCAAGCTACTACGACTCCGAGAAAAATTGGTATGCCGCCGACCCGAGGGGTGGGAACGGTGTGGAATTTTTGAACTCCAACCGCGGTGTCCATGGTGAGGGCACCATGCCAGGACTTGGAAAGTACCAATAAGACACAGGCACAAAAACTGGCAAAAAAACCCTGCGTGACCGCTCCCCAAATCGGCGCACTAAATACTCCGGAGAGTGCCTGAGCAGTTCCCATGGATTCAAACGCCAATGCGAAAGCTCACTGCACGACGCAGTGCATGATGCAAGCGCTGCAATTTTTCGGCAGCAGCAGGGTCCGCAATGCTGTTACGAATGGCCTGACGAACAAAGACGAACACCACTAGCAACAGGCCAGACACCACCGTAACCAGCGCAGTGATCAGGCCTTTTTGCGGCTTGCTTTTCAACTCTGGGGGAACCGCCGCATCCACGACCTGAATGACAGCGCCTTCACGGCTCTCGTCCACGCGCGCAATTTCGTACTGCTTCGAAAATAGCTCAAACAAGGTCTCGAAGTATTTGAACTCGCGGTATTTGGTGATGTAGTCTCCACCTGCAGCCAACGTGGGTGCGGGGTCACTCATTTCCAACTTGGCCATTTGCGCCCGCATGGCGCTCAACTCGGCCTGCGCTTGTCTGGATTCAAAGGCAGACTCAGCCAGATATCCGCGCATGCTGGCCAGTTTGATTTCCTGGGAAACGATGGCGGCTTTGAGCTTGGCCAGCCCTTCAACAGCCGCTACCGGGCTGGACTTGAGAACCGAGGCGTTGACCCCGGTGGAACGCAGTGCCATCTCAGCGTTCACCAGTTTTTCTTTGGTGGCGGCAAGCTGCTTCTCAAAAAACAGACGTCTTTGCTGCGCTTCAGTTACAGCCAAGCGGCTTAGCAGTCTCCCCAGCTCTTCGACATGGGCATTGGCCAAGATGGCTGCAAAGCGGGGATCGCGGTCATCGACCTCCACGGTAATCAGCCCATCTTTTCCCGATTTGACACGGACGCGGCCGTCCAACATCTTGGCTGCGTCCTGGTGCAAAGTCTGTTCGTAGCGCGCTATGAGATCAAAGCGGTCAATCAGTGCGTCTTGAACAGTGCGGCTTTTGACAAACGCCGTATATTGGTCAATGGGATTTTTGAGTCCACTGGCCGCACCCGCGAGCCCACCCAGGCTGCCCAATGACTGCAATAAACTGGCAGCGCCGC
>CAIWRE010000406.1 GCA_903914985.1 uncultured beta proteobacterium
AAATCCGCCAACCCTGCCTCGCCGATCTCGGGCTGGTCCAGCTCGCGCAGCCCGACCGAAACGGCCTCGGGGCGCAATGCTTGCACCATGGCGATTTGCGCTGGAGCTTGGTAGACCTTGGCTGCCTCGCTGGTGACCTGCAAGACGAGCTCCTGGCCCACCGCTTTCTTGACCGCCTCCAAAGCGGTACGGTAACCCTCCACATCCAGGCTGTGGCGCCCTTGGGCATCGCGGATGTGCAGATGCAGCATGGAGGCACCGGCATCCAGACAGGCTTTGGCCGTCGTAGCAATATGCTCGGGCGTCAACGGCACCTGCGCGTGGTCGGTGTGCTGCTTGTAGGCACCATTGGGCGCCGAGGTGATGATGAGGGGTTCCATGGTGATCCCTTGGGTTGATGGTTTCAGGATTTAGGGTTGGGGTGTGACCTTGAGCAAGCGCATGGGCTCCAGTCGCTCCGTGCCTTTGGCCAGCTTGAGTTGGCGCGGCAAGGTACCCGTTTTGTGATCGACCCAATCGCCCTGGGCTAACACTTCGGTACGCACTGGCATGCCCTCTAACGCTGTGAGCTGCGACTCTTTGATCACCAGCAGGTACGGCGCACCCTTGCGCGGCAATTGTTCTACGGTTTGCACACCTTCACTGGGCGCGCTGCGGTAAATACCCAGCTCCCAGGCCACGATCGAGTCCAACTGGTACACATAGACCGGTGTGCTGCGGTCTTGGGCAAGAAGCTGGTTCACGTTGTAGGCCACGGCATAGCGCAGATAGGCGCTGAGCGTCATGCCTTCCAAGAAAAGGTAGAGCATGCAAACCGTCATCACCGGGTAAATCACCGCGGTAAAGCGGCGAAGGTGCTGGCGCTGCACCGCTGCGTAAAGGACTAAGGCGGCAGCCATCAACACCATCAGACCCAGCAGCCAAGGGTTGCCGACGTACACCGCCATCGAAAACGTCAATGTCAGAACGAAAAGAATGATCCCGATCTGGGCAATGAAAAATGGCGTGCTAGCCCGCTGCAGCCACTGGGCTACATAAGACGCGCAAAGAATGATGGCAAACGGAAACAGGATGACGGTGTAGTAGTCCAGCTGAAACGCGGTGGCACTGAACAGCGCAAAGGTCACAAAAAACGAGGCGCACAAAAAAACGAACTTGGCACGTTCGTCCACCGTTTGTTGGGGGAGCGCGCGCACACCGCTCGCGATGGCCGCAACAAACGCGGCAACCCACGGCAAGAAGGCCCAAATGAAAACGTGTACAAAGTACAGCGGCGTGCCCTCCTGGTTTTTGATCGGTCCGGAGTTGAAGAAGCGCCCGAACTGGCTGTCCCACAAAAAGAAGCGGATACCCGAGACGCCGGTTTTGCCAAACACCACCTTCTCGGGGTGGGTGTCAAACTGCAGGTACAAGGCCAATACCTCGGGAAAAGTAAACAGCAGCGACAAGGCCAGCGCCAACAACCATTTGCCGCTCACAAAATTGCGCCACTGGCGCCGGTAAATCCATACACAAGACAAACCACTGGCAATGGTGATCAGGGTAAAAATGCCCTTGGTCATCACAGAGATGGCGCTAAACATTGCACCCAGCAGCAGGTATTTGGCCTTCGCCTGCGCGTCAAAGCGCAGCCAGTAGTAGCAGGCGGCGGTGATGCTGCCGGTCAAAAACGCCTCGGCCTTGATGGCGCTGGAGGTGTACATCAGGTGGTAGGTGGACACCACCATCAACAGGGCGATCAGCGCCACATCCCGTCCGTACAAGAGCCGCGCAATCCGGTAGGTGTAGTAGCTCGCCAGCAGGTGGAACAAGAACCCGGGCAGGATGTAATTGAAGGTACTGACGCCGCCGATTTTGAAGAACAGCGCAGTGACCCAGAACGGAAAGTGCGGCTTGTCCAGCCAGCCCATGTGGTCCAGTACCAGATCGCCCCAGTTGCCGGTCAGAGCGATGTGCTGCGACAGCGCTGCGTACAGTACCGAGTCGCCCTCATTGATGATGGGGGTGAACAGCGAGGCCGCGTTGACCAGCAGGCTGATAACAATCGTCCACCGGATGTGGCGGGCGAGTTGGGGCTCCAGAAGCGTCATGCCGGCGCCCCTGCCAAGGCTGGCTTCACAGCGTCAGGATGGTGCAGCCGGTGGTCTTGCGCGCTTCCAAGTCGCGGTGGGCCTGCTGCACTTCTTCCATCGGGTAGCGCTGTTCGATGTGTATGTGCACTTTGCCGCTGGTCACGGCTGCGAACAAATCGTCGGCGATTTCTTGCGTGCTTTCGCGGGTGGCGATGTGGGTGAAGAGGGTTTGGCGGGTGAGGTAAATCGAACCCTTGGGCCCCAGAATGCCTGGCGCCACGGGAGCCACGGGACCGGACGCGTTGCCAAAGCTGGCCATCAGGCCAAAGGGAGAGAGGCAGTCCAAGGACTTGTCAAAGGTGTCTTTGCCCACCGAGTCGTAGACCACTTTCACACCCTTGCCGCCGGTGATTTCTTTGACGCGGGCCACAAAGTCTTCGGTGGCGTAGTTGATGGCAAAGGCTGCGCCGTTTTTCAGGGCCAGTGCGCACTTGGCGTCCGATCCTGCTGTGCCGATGAGTTGCAAGCCCAGGGCCTTGGCCCATTGGCACGCGATCAGGCCCACGCCACCGGCAGCGGCGTGAAACAGCACATAGTCACCGGCCTGGAGGCCTCCCTGGGGCAAGGTGCGCTTGAGCAGGTACTGCGCGGTCATGCCTTTGAGCATCATGGCAGCGCCGGTTTCGAAACTGATGGCGTCGGGCAGCTTGCAGACGCATTTGGCGGGCAGCACGCGACGCTCGCAATAAGCGCCCGGTGGCTGGCTGGCATAGGCCGCGCGGTCGCCGACCTGCAAATGGGTGACGCCTGCGCCCACGGCTTCAATCACACCGGCGGCCTCCATGCCCAGTTGCACTGGCAGGTTCATGGGGTACAGGCCGCTGCGCTGGTACACGTCGATGTAGTTCAGGCCGACCGCGTGGTGGCGAATCCGCACCTCGCCCGGGCCAGGCTCGCCCACTGCAATGTGCACCAGGCGCATTTGCCCAGGGCCGCCGTGCTGGTCGATTTGGATGGAACGCGAAAGATTGGAAGTCATGACAAAAAAGCTCCGAGGTCAAGGTTATGAACGATGGGGTTATTGAATTTCGCAAATGGATTGATTATGCGGGGCGCATGCCCCAGCCGCCTAGAACGTGCCGGTAAATGCGCCACCATCCACCAGCAGATTTTGCCCGGTGATGTAGCCTGCCTTGGGGCTACACAAAAACGCACACAAGGCGCCGAACTCTTGCGGCGTGCCAAAGCGCTGCGCCGGAATACCCTTGCGCCGCTGCGCGGCCACCGCGTCCACGCTCAGGCCGGATTTGCCTGCGGCGGCCGCAAAGTTACTGTTCAGACGGTCCGTATCGAAAGCGCCCGGCAGGATATTGTTGATGGTGACGCCCTGCGCCGCAATGCCGCTGCGCGCCAGCCCGGCCACAAAGCCGGTCAGGCCACTGCGCGCACCGTTGGACAAGCCTAATGTGTCAATCGGCGCTTTGACTGCACTCGAGGTGATGTTGATGATGCGGCCGAAGCCCCGCGCCGCCATGCCGTCCACCGTGGCTTTGATCAATTCAATCGGCGTGAGCATGTTCGCGTCTACCGCGCGCATCCACTCCTCACGCCCCCAGTCCCGGAAATTGCCCACCGGCGGGCCGCCCGCATTGGTCACCACAATGTCAAAGTCGGCACGCAATGCCCAAACGGCAGAGCGACCCGCCTCGGTGGTGATGTCCTGGGCACAGGTCTGCACTTGTGCGGTATTGACCGCGGTCAGCGAGGCGCGAATGGCTGCAGCACCCTCCTCCAACACGTCCGCGCGGCGTGCCACCATGAGTACGTTGACACCCTCTTGGGCCAGCGCCTGCGCGCAACCCCAGCCCAAGCCCCGGCTGGCGCCGCACACCAAAGCCCATTTACCTTGCAGTTCCAAATCCATGAGTTACCCCTTGTTCACATCCATGGTTGGAGCCTTGCTGCGTGTGCAAACAAAAACGCCCCCCATCACCAACACCGTGCCGCCCAGTACCCAGGGTGTGAGCGGCTCGTCCAAAAAAATAGCTGCCATGGCCAATGTGGACATCGGCCCGACCATGCCAACCTGGGCCGCCAGTCCGGCACCCAGACGTTCAATGCCCATCATGACCAAAACGACCGGCACGACCGTGCACGCGGTCGCATTGACCAGCGAGAGCCACCACACCGGTGCCCCAAGGTCCAGCAGTACCGACACCGGACGCAGCAGCGCGAATTGCCCGATGCAAAAAACACAGGCTACGCAGCTGGCCAGTCCCACCAATCGCAATGAGCCAAATCGCCGCACCATTTCGCCGCTGTAGGACAAATACAAGGCGTAACTTACTGCACTGGCAAATACCAAGCCTGCGCCCAACCACACATCGTCACCCGTTAGGCGAACCTCATGCCCAAACACCAGCACCACGCCGCCATAGCTGATGGCCAGCCCTGCCCACTGAAAACCACTGATGGGGCGCCGGTAGAGCACCGCTCCCAAAATGAGGACCAGCGTGGGGTTGAGGTACAAAACGAGCCGCTCAAACGAGGCGCTGATGTAGGCCAAACCCGCGAAGTCCAGATAGCTGGCCAGGTAATAGCCGGTAAAACCCAGCCAGAGCACACCCAACCCACCTTTGCGGGTTAAGGGCACGGCAGCCACACCCTCGCGGCCACGACCTGCCCACCAGGCCATTGCCACAAAAAACGGCAGGGCCAAGAGCATCCGCAACATGAGCAAAGTCATGGCGTCCACACCATGGCGGTAGGCCAGCTTCACAATGATGGCCTTGCCACTGAAGCAAATGGCTCCCAACAAGGCCATGGCCAATCCGGCAGCCATAGAAGGCAGCGGTAGGCGGGGAGCAGGTTTTGGAGATACAGCTTGCAAAGCGCGTGGGGGAATATGCGGGCTTTACCGCGGGGCACAAACGTGGACAGCATTGTCGCCGCACGCGGGACTTGTTGCCCGCGCCGTGCAACAATATCCGCACTATGCAAGCACACCGATTCACCCTGTCCGCGATCCAATTGGCGGTTTGCGTGCTGGCCATGGCCGCTGCAGCGACGGCGATAGCAGCCCCCCCCACACCCCCAAAGTCGGTTCGAATCATCGACACGGTCTGCGATTCGGCCGATAGTGGAGTCTCCCCTCAAGGGCAGTTTGTGTGTCACTACGTATGCCGCGACCCCGACCACACCAAGGTCGCGGTGGTGTACAGCACCTCAGGCTCGGGCCAGTGCCGCACGCCCATCAACCGGAAAATCAAGCAGTACTTCAGCCCGACGCCCTGAATGTAGGAAATTTAGACGGTGAAACCTGCCGTTTGGATACCCAAAGTCCGCTGCGCCAATTCGTAGTTGGCATCTAAAGAGTCGAGATGCCAACCTGCGGTGAGCATGCGCTGCATGTACTGGCGGTTGAAGATGAACGGAAATATCAGCTGCGAAATGCCTGCAGAAAAAACCGTAATCACCAAATGCAGCACGGCGACGGCGAGTTCACCGCGGATCAAGGGCACAAACCAACCGAACAACAAATAGGTCCAGCTGTAGCCGATGTAGCCCGTTTTGACCAAGCCCGACTCACGGTGAAGGATGCGCACCGGTTTCTGCAAGCCCAGCAACAGCACGCCCAACACGATGGGACTGACCAGGATGGCAAACATCATCCAATGAAAAAATGAAAAACTGCCCATACCTACCTCCCGGAAATCGAGATTTTCAGTATAGGCGCTAGGTATGAACACAGCTTTGTTTGGCATCAACCCCAGCCTGGCCAAGGTATCTGGCGGGTAAAGCCAGCCAGCGGGGTCAACGCCGGCACGCGCGCGCCGTTGTAGGAGCATGGCAGTTTCGCCATTTTCTGGAAAGCACACCATGTTGAAAACTTCGCTGATGACCGCCCTGCTCGCATTCTCCGGCCTGGTGGCCCAGGCCCAAACCCCGGCCGCTCCCGCTGCGCCTGCAGCGCCTGCAAAAGCAGCTTCTACCGCGGCTGCCCCGGCCAAGGCCGCATCTGCCACTCCGACTCCCGCCGCCGCTGCCGCAACCACCAAACCCGCCTCCGGCACACCAGCCGCAGAACCTGAAGTGAAAAAATCGAGCAGTGGCGTCTGCCACGACAAGACCAGTAAATCCTACAAATCAACCAAGAACTTCACCGGCTATAAGACGGTG
>CAIWRE010000407.1 GCA_903914985.1 uncultured beta proteobacterium
CTGTCGGCGGGCAGTTTGTCCGCATCGCACATCGCGACAAAATGTTTGATCGTGGTGCACTTGTCGTGAATGGCCTTGATGATGGGCAAGAAGGTCATGTCAAAGCACAGCACCTGGTCTTCCGAGTGGTTGGCAATCCAGACAATCTGATCGGGGTGCAGGCGCGGGTTGAGCGTATGCAGCACGCGCCCGGACCCACTCACGCCGAAATACAGCTCCAAATGGCGGTAGCCGTTCCAGGCCAGGGTTGCAATGCGGTCGCCAAACGCGAGCTGCATTTGGTCGAGGGCGTTGGCCACCTTGCGCGAGCGCCTTGCGACGTCGCGGTACGTACAGCGGTGAATGTCGCCCTCCACGCGCCGGGAAACAATTTCACCCTCATGGTGGTGTCGATCTGCAAACTCAATCAACGAAGAAATAAGCAACTGCTGACTTTGCATCAACCCAAGCATAAATACCCCTTAAATGCCACAAAAAATGGCGCAATTCCGCCGATAAGCGCGCATATTACCCGTTGACAATTGGATGACTGAATGTTGCGATGCAGCATTTCCTGTGATCCACAAGGCTAAACCGTCTGTCGGAAAATGCACGCATGCGCCTTGAGACACCACATACTTCGCCCGGGCAAGGGCCCATGGCAAACCCGGCTACCGATGCTTCCGTTTGGACGCAAAGCTATGCGAATCTGGGCGAGGACTTTGTCACCCCACTCACGCCCTCGCCCTTGCCGGCGCCCTATTGGGTGGGCTGCAATGCGGCGCTCGGACGGCAACTGGGGCTGGACCCGCAGTGGCAGACCTCGGAAGACATGCTCGCGCTGTTGACCGGCAATGCGCTTCCCACAGGCCGTTCGCAAACAGCCGGTGTCTACAGCGGCCACCAATTTGGCGTGTGGGCAGGCCAGCTGGGCGATGGCCGGGCGTGCTCGCTGGGCGAAATCGGCGGCCAGGAAGTTCAACTCAAAGGCGCAGGCCCCACCCCCTATTCGCGGCGTGGCGACGGCCGGGCGGTGCTGCGCAGCTCGATTCGGGAGTTTTTGTGCAGCGAGGCCATGCACGCTTCGGGCGTTCCCACCACCCGCGCCTTGTGCATCACAGGCTCTGATGCACCGGTGTGGCGGGAGGAGCGCGAAACCGCCGCCGTGGTCACCCGGGTCGCGCCCAGCTTTGTGCGCTTCGGCCACTTCGAGCATTTCAGCCATCACCAGCACCACGCGCAGCTGAAGGTGCTCGCCGACTATGTGATTGATCGCTTCTATCCAGCGTGTCGCAACCTTGAGCATGATCAGCCCTATGTGGCGTTGCTGGCGGCGGTCACCGCGCGCACGGCGGAGATGGTGGCGCACTGGCAGAGCGTGGGGTTTTGCCATGGCGTGATGAACACCGACAACATGAGCATCCTGGGCCTGACGCTGGACTACGGGCCTTTTCAGTTTTTGGACGGGTATGACCCGACCCACATCTGCAACCACTCGGACTCTCAAGGTCGCTACGCGTTTTTCAAACAGCCCAACATCGCCTACTGGAACCTGTTTTGTCTGGGTCAAGCGCTGCTGCCCCTGATCGGGGAGCAAGAACAGGCCATTGCGGCGCTGGAGACTTACAAATCGCTGTATCCCGCCGCTTTGGCCGCGCGCATGGCGGCCAAGCTCGGGTTTGCCAATGCGCACGAAAACCAGCGCTCCCTGATTGAATCCATCCTAAAACTGCTTGCGCAAGAGAGGGTGGATTTCACAATCTTCTGGCGGCGTCTAAGCCATTGGTCGGCCGGGATGGACCTGGCCGACCCCCAGGTGCTGGATTTGTTTGTGGACCGCGACGCCGCCGATCAATGGCTTGCGGCCTATCGCACCCTGCACCTGCAATCGGGCAGCGATGGCAAGGGCAGCACGTCAGCACGCATGCTGCGAACCAATCCCAAATTCGTGTTGCGCAACCATCTGGGCGAACTGGCGATTCGCGCGGCCAAGGAAAAAGACTTTTCGGTCTTGCATCAGCTCCATGCCGTGCTGGCGGATCCATTTGCAGAACATGCCGCCCACGAAGACTGGGCCGGTTTTGCGCCGGATTGGGCGCAGAGCATCGAAATCAGCTGCAGCTCCTAAACTCGCATTCCAAAGGAAATTTCACCATGATCAGTAAAACCGATGCGCAGTGGCGCGAATTGTTAGAAGCCAAGGGCGCGGAGCCAAAAGCGTTTGAGGTCACACGCCACGAATCGACCGAGCGCGCGTTCACCGGCCGTTGGGAGTCCAACAAGCAACGCGGCACCTACAGCTGCATTTGCTGCGACCACGCACTGTTTTCGTCCGAGACCAAGTACGACTCCGGGACCGGCTGGCCGAGCTACTTCGCACCCATTGCCTCGGAAGCCGTGGGCACCAAAGTCGACGGCATGCTGTGGATGAAGCGCACCGAAGTGCACTGCGCCAACTGCAACGCACACCTGGGCCATGTGTTTGAAGACGGCCCGGCACCCACCGGCTTGCGCTACTGCATGAATTCGGCATCGCTACACTTCACGCCAGAATGAAACCCTTTGTCGACTTATTTCCCATCCTGCTGTTTTTCGGGGCTTACAAGCTCTACGACATTTACACCGCCACGGCTGTGCTGATGGCCGCCACCGTGCTGCAAACCGCCTATGTGTACCAGACCCAAAAGAGGCTGGAAATCATGCACAAAGTCACGCTGGCGCTGGTGCTGGGCTTCGGTGCGCTGACCTTGGGCCTGCATGACGAACGCTTTATCAAATGGAAGCCCACAGTGCTGTATGGCCTGATGACCCTTGGCTTGGCCATTGCCTTTTGGGTGGCCCGCAGAAATGTGGTGCGCATGCTTTTGGGCCAGCAGCTTGACTTGCCCGACACCGTCTGGCACCGTCTGAATTTGATTTGGATGGCGTACTGCGTTTTCATGGCCGCGATCAACGGCTATGTGGCTGCGTTTTACAGCACCGAGGACTGGGTCAACTTCAAGCTCTGGGGCTATGCGTTTCCGCTGATTTTTATCGTCGGCCAAGGCCTGTATATCGCGCCCCATGTCAAACTCAAAACGGGCGATGCAAGCCCTGATGAACCTGGATCTATGCCATGACCACCCATGCGCTACCCACCGCCGACCAATTAACAATTCGCCTGCAGGAACGTCTGGAAGCAATCCGACTGGAAGTGATTGACGAAAGCCACCAGCACGCAGGCCATGTCGGGGCCAATGCCAGCGGTGTAGGCACCCACTTCCGGGTGCGGATCGCTTCACCCTTCTTTACTGGTAAATCCAGGGTTGCTTGTCACCGCCTTGTGTATGATGCCGTGCAAGATTTCATCGACCAGGGCTTGCACGCACTGGCCATTGAAACCGAAACTCCACCCCCTGCCCCTCTGTCCTGAGCCGCAACGCACACCTGGCGCTTCGCGCCTGCCCTTCTACATCGATATCACCCCACAGGAAACCGAATGAAAAAGCACGCACTCCTCGCCTCCGCAACCGCTGTCCTGCTCGCGTTTGCCGGATCCGCCATGGCACAAAACATTGCCATCGTGAATGGCAAAGCCGTTCCCAGTTCGCGCATGGAAGCGCTGGCGCAGCAAGTAGCCAAGTCCGGGCGCCAGATCACGCCGGAGATGCAAGGCCAAATGAAAGAAGAGCTGATCGCCCGTGAGATCTTTGGCCAGGCGGCCCAGTCGCTTGGTTTGGACGCGACCGACGACTTCAAAAGCCAGATGGAAATGGTGCGCCAGCAGCTCCTGATTCGCGAATTGTTCACCACCTTCCAAGCCAAAAACCCGGTGACAGACGCGGACATCAAGGCCGAATACGACAAGTTCACGGCGGCCAACAGCGGCAAAGAATACAAAGCCCGTCACATTCTGGTGGAAAAAGAAGACCAGGCCAAAGCCATCATTGCCCAGCTGAAAAAAGGCGGGAAGTTTGACGAAATCGCCAAAAAATCATCCAAAGACCCCGGCTCCGGTGCCAAAGGTGGCGAGCTCGACTGGGCCAACCCCAGCAGCTATGTCAAAGAATTCTCTGACGCGCTGGTTGGTCTGTCCAAAGGCAAAACTACCGAGACCCCGGTCAAGAGCCAGTTCGGTTACCACATCATCCGTTTGGACGACGTGCGTGAAGCGCCCCTGCCCAAGATGGAAGACGTGAAGCCCCAAATTGCACAGCAATTGATGCAGCAAAAAATGGGCAAATACCAGGAAGAGCTGCGCAGCAAAGCCAAAGTCGAGTAATCGACCGGGCCTAGGCCCGCATCCAGAGCCACAGGCCTGCCAGCATCACCGGCTGGTGCAGCATGTAGTAGCTCAGACTCCATCGGCCCAGGAAAGCCAAGGGCCCCAAGCCCTTAGCCAAGGGCGCTGATTGCGTGTCTGGCAGCGCCAATCGGCGTAGGTACCACTGCGTTGCAGCCATCCCCCACCACACCATGGCCATCCATGGCAGCAAAGGCACATAGTCCTCGGTGACCGGCTTGGTGTTGATCAAGCCCAACCAATTGAGGGTTTTGCCGTTGAACGCCGTGTCCAGCCAACCCGCCTCCATGGCCCAGGGCGCGGCAAACGCCAAGGCCAGCGCGACTGCGCCCATAGGCCACAGCCAGCGCCCGCAGCC
>CAIWRE010000408.1 GCA_903914985.1 uncultured beta proteobacterium
AAACCCAAGGCGAAAGCATTGCCAAAGGCATGCAAAACCTTCTGCACGATGTGCGCCAGGGCCATGTGTCCATGACCGACGAGAGCTTGTTCACCGTGGGAAAAAACGTGGCGACCACCGAAGGCGCCGTGGTCTTTGAAAACGAGTTTTTCCAGCTGCTGGAATACAAGCCGCTCACCGACAAGGTGTTTGAAAAGCCGTTTCTGCTGATTCCGCCGTGTATCAACAAGTACTACATTTTGGACCTGCAGCCGGAGAACTCGCTCATTCGCTACGCGGTCTCGCAAGGCCACCGCACCTTTGTGGTCAGCTGGCGCAATCCGGACGAATCGATGGCTACCAAAACCTGGGACGACTACATCGAACAGGCAGTGATCAAAGCGATTGCGGTCACCGGCGAGATTGCAGGCAAGGCTGGTGTCGATGGAGCCATCAATGCGCTGGGATTTTGCGTGGGCGGCACCATGCTGACCACCGCACTGGCGGTGCTGGCTGCGCGTGGCGAAAAACCGGTGGCGAGCGCCACCTTGCTGACCACATTGCTCGACTTCACCGACACGGGCATCTTGGATGTGTTCATTGACGAAGCCTTTGTGCAGTTCCGTGAAAAAGAAATGGGCCAAGGCGGCTTGATGAAAGGCCAGGACCTGGCCTCCACCTTCAGCTTTTTGCGCCCCAACGATTTGGTGTGGAACTATGTGGTGGGCAACTACCTCAAGGGTGAGACGCCGCCCGCGTTTGACCTGCTGTACTGGAACTCAGACGCCACCAACCTGCCCGGCCCTTACTACGCCTGGTACCTGCGCAACACCTACCTGGAAAACAAGTTGATCAAGCCGGGCGCAACCACCGTGTGCGGCGAGTCGATTGACTTGGGGCTGTTGGACATTCCGGTGTACATCTACGGCTCGCGCGAAGACCACATCGTGCCGATCAATGCTGCCTATGCATCCACCCAGGTGCTGCCGGGCAAAAAGCGCTTTGTTATGGGCGCATCGGGCCATATTGCCGGCGTGATCAACCCGCCCGCCAAAAACAAGCGCAGCCACTGGATTCGCGCCGACGGCAAGCTGCCCAAGACCCATGCGGCATGGATGCAAGGGGCGGTCGAGCACCCGGGTAGCTGGTGGACCGATTGGGCGCAGTGGCTCCAATCCCACGCCGGCAAACCGATTGCTGCACCCAAAAAATACGGGCGCGGCAAGTACCAGGAAAAAATGCCCGCACCGGGTAACTACGTACTAGCCAAGGCCTGATTCACCCCTTGGCTCAGGCATGATCACGCGCTAACCCCACCCACGTCCTTATTTCGGAGCAAATTCATGGAAGACATCGTCATCGTCGCAGCCACCCGCACCGCCGTCGGCAAATTTGGCGGCAGCCTGTCCAAAGTGGCGGCACCCGAACTGGGTGCGGCCGTCATCAAAAACCTGCTGGAGCGCACGGGCCTGGGTGCGGACCAGATCGGCGAAGTCATCATGGGCCAGGTTCTGGCAGCAGGATCGGGCCAGAACCCGGCGCGCCAGTCCTTGATCAAAAGTGGTGTGGCCAAAGAGACCCCGGCGCTCACCATCAATGCCGTCTGCGGCTCCGGCCTGAAAGCTGTCATGCTGGCCGCACAGGCCGTGGCCTATGGCGACAGCGAGATCGTGATTGCAGGCGGTCAGGAAAACATGAGCGCCTCACCCCACGTGCTCATGGGCAGCCGCGACGGCCAGCGCATGGGCAACTGGAACATGGTGGACTCCATGATCGTCGATGGCCTGTGGGACGTGTACAACCAGTACCACATGGGCATCACCGCCGAGAACGTGGCCAAGGCCCACGGTATCAGCCGCGACATGCAAGACGCACTGGCGCTGGCCAGCCAGCACAAAGCGGCTGCAGCGCAAGACGCAGGCAAGTTTGTGGAGGAAATCGTGCCGTTTTCGATTGCGCAGAAAAAGGGCGACCCCATCGTCTTTGCTGCCGATGAATTTATCAACCGCAAGTCCAACGCCGAAGCGCTGGCAGGTTTGCGCCCCGCGTTTGACAAAGCCGGTGGTGTGACTGCCGGCAATGCATCCGGTATCAACGACGGTGCCGCTGCAGTGATGGTGATGACGGCCAAGAAAGCCGCCGCACTGGGCCTGACGCCCCTGGGACGCATCGCCAGTTTCGCCACCAGCGGTCTGGACCCCGCCATGATGGGTATGGGCCCGGTGCCTGCCTCGCAAAAAGCCCTGGCACGTGCGGGCTGGAACGCGCAAGACCTGGACCTGTTGGAAATCAACGAAGCCTTTGCCGCCCAGGCCTGCGCTGTCAACCAGCAAATGGGTTGGGACACCTCCAAGGTCAATGTCAACGGCGGCGCGATTGCCATCGGTCACCCCATCGGTGCGTCTGGTTGCCGCATTTTGGTGACCCTGCTGCATGAAATGAAGCGCCGCAATGCCAAGAAGGGCATTGCCAGCCTGTGCATAGGCGGCGGCATGGGTGTCGCCCTGACGATTGAGCGTTAAACCCTTTCACTACCCCATTCATAACCAAGAAGGAGATAAGAAATGAGCCAAAAAGTAGCGTACGTCACCGGCGGCATGGGCGGCATCGGTACCGCCATTTGCCAGCGTTTGCACAAAGAAGGATTCAAAGTGGTGGCCGGTTGCGGCCCCACGCGCGACCACGCCAAGTGGATTGCTGAACAAGCGGCTTTGGGCTACACCTTTTACGCTTCGGTCGGTAATGTGGGTTATTGGGACTCCACGGTGGAAGCGTTCACCAAAACCAAGGCGGAGCACGG
>CAIWRE010000409.1 GCA_903914985.1 uncultured beta proteobacterium
ACACCACCCGATGTCACCGCAATGCGTTCCATGGCAATGGGCGTGGCGCCGGGGTGGCTGGCGTGCACTGCGGTCATGGTGCTGGCAATAGCCTGGCGCAGCTCGGGCAGGCCCAGGTTGTGGGCGTAAAAAGTCTCGCCTTGCTGCAAGGAATCAATGGCCGCCTGGCGGATGAAGTCGGGCGTGACTTCGTCGCTCTCGCCAAACCAAAAGGCCAGCACGTCGCTGCGGCCCAGGCCGGCATTGGCCACTTCGCGGATTTTGGATTCTTCGAGGTTTTGAATGGTGTGGCGCATGGCGGTGCTGCTCGTACGCTTAGACAAACAGGCTCTGGTACTGCGCGCGCAGCAGGTTTTTTTGCACCTTGCCCATGGCGTTGCGCGGCAGCTCGGACACCACAGCGCAGTGCTTGGGGGTCTTGAAATTGGCGAGTTGCTTTTTCAGGGTGGCCACAATGGTGTCTGCCTGCACTTGCGCGCCGGGCTTAGCAATCACCAAGGCCACGCCCACTTCGCCAAAGTCCGGGTGCGGCACGCCCACCAGCGCACTTTCGGCAACGCCAGGCATCTCGTTGATGTAGCTCTCGATCTCTGCCGGGTACACGTTGTAGCCGCCGCTGATGATGAGGTCTTTGCTGCGTCCCACGATATGCACATAGCCACGCGCGTCCACCTGGCCCATGTCGCCGGTTCTGAAATAGCCGTCGGCCGTGAATTCCTCCGCAGTCTTCTCGGGCATGCGCCAGTAGCCTGCAAACACATTGGGGCCGCGCACTTGAATGCCGCCAATCTCGCCCACCAGCAACGCCACATCGTCTTGCCCCGCCACACGCAGCTCCACGCCGGGCAACGGAAAGCCCACCGTCGCGCCACGGCGCTCGCTTTGCTGCTGGTAACGGGCGTCGGCGGTGTAGGGGTTGGAGGTAAGCATGACTGTCTCGCTCATGCCGTAGCGCTCCAAGATAGTGTGGCCGGTGCGTGCGGTCCACTCCTTGAAGGTTTCCAGCAACAGTGGCGCAGAGCCTGCAATGAACAAGCGCATATTGCGCGTGGCTTCTTTGGTCAAACCCGGCTCGGCCAACAAGCGCACATACAACGTGGGCACGCCCATGAACACCGTGGCGTGGGCCATGTGGGCCAGCACGGTCTTGGGGTCAAACTTCGAGAGCCACACCATCTTGCTGCCGTTGAGCAGGGCACCATGGATGCCCACAAACAAACCGTGCACATGGAAGATGGGCAACGCATGAATCAGCACATCGCCTTTTTTCCAACCCCAGTAAGTTTTGAGCACTTTGGCATTGCTAAGCAAATTGCCGTGGCTGAGCATGGCACCTTTGCTGCGGCCGGTGGTGCCGCTGGTGTAGACGATGGCGGCCAAATCGTTGGCCTGGCTCTGCGCCACGGCATGCACATCGCTGTGGGTGGATGCGCGCTCCAGCAGGCTGCCGGTGCGGTCTTCGTCCAGCGTAAACACGTACTGCGTGCCCGCTTTAAATGCGATCTTGCTCACCCAGCCAAAGTTGCGGCTGGCGCACACCACCACGGCAGGTTCGGCGTTGCCAATGAAGTACTCCACCTCCGCACTTTGGTAGGCGGTGTTAAGCGGCAGGTACACATAGCCTGCGCGCAAGGTGGCCAGGTACAAGACCATGGCCTCGACCGATTTTTCGGTATGGGCCGCAATGCGGCTGCCGGCGGGCAAGTCCAGCGACACCAGCAAATTGGCCACCATGGCCGTGGCCCGGTCCAGGTCGCGCCAGGAGTAGAGCAAG
>CAIWRE010000410.1 GCA_903914985.1 uncultured beta proteobacterium
GCCGTGGGACAACCATTGCAGAACCGCATTGAACAAGACCGAATCTGTCATCAGCATATGTTGTGTGTCTCTTTGTAAGAAAAAGGGGGAAGCCGACAAGGCCAACGCCTCTGTGCGGCAGCGCACGCCTCAACCCTAGGATTGTAAAAGTTGCAGCAGTGTTTGGCTATCAAAATTTGTAATTTAGAAGCAAGTTACGCCAACTTCGGCCAAAAACTTCACTTCTTTTGCCAAACTGCAGCAAAAAATCCATCGGTTGCATGGCGCTGCGGCCACAGGCGCAGGTACAAATGGCCGCTTTCGCCGCCCGCGCACAGGCTGGGCGCGTTCGCCACCTTCAAACCCGTCAGCACCTCGCCCGCATCGAGCGGGGTGAAATCGGGGTTGGCTTCCGAGAACGCTGCGGCAATGGCTTCGTTCTCTTGGGGCAATACGCTGCAGGTCGCATAGACCAGGCGGCCGCCGGATTTCAGCATGCGCGAGGCGCTTTGCAAAATCGCTGCCTGCTTGACGGCCATTTCATCCACCGCCTGCGGGCTTTGGCGCCACTTCAGGTCGGGGTTGCGCCGCAGCGTGCCCAAACCAGTACAGGGTGCGTCCACCAGCACCCGGTCAATTTTTCCGGACAGGCGCTTCACCCGGTCGTCGCGCTCATGGGCGATGGCGGCCGGATGCACGTTGGAGAGTCCGCTGCGCGCCATGCGCGGCTTGAAGGAATCGAGCCGGTGCGCCGAGGTATCAAAAGCGTATAGACGCCCGGTGCTGCGCATGGACGCGCCAATCGCCAAGGTCTTGCCTCCGGCACCGGCACAAAAGTCCACCACCATCTCACCGCGCTTGGCGTCCAGCAGCAGCGCCAACAGCTGCGAGCCCTCGTCTTGCACCTCAAAGTCGCCGCGCAAAAAGGCCTCACTCTTGTTGAGCGCCGGTTTGCCGGCAATGCGCAAGCCCCACGGTGAATACGGCGTGGGCACCGCCTTGATGCCCGCCTTGGCCAGCTCTTTTTGCACATCGGCGCGCTTGGCCTTGAAGTCGTTCACGCGCAAGTCCAGCCCGGCGCCGTGGTTGAGCTGCTCCACCAGCGGCCAAAACTCGTCGCCCAGTTGGTCTTTGAGCGGCTGCACCAGCCACTCAGGCAGGTTGTGGCGATGGCGCTCCATCAATTCAGACGGAGAAACCTTTTCGCAGGCGTCCAGCCAATTGGTTTCTTGCTCGGTCAGCGCACTGCGCAAAAAGTCACCGGGGCCGTAAAAGCCCAAAATCGCCAAGCGCCGCTCTTTGGGCCCGCTGCCCGAAGGCGCCAGGTGGTCAAACAAGAGCTTTTTGCGCAAGACGGTGTACACCGTCTCGGCCATAGTGGCGCGCTCGCGGGGGCCAAGGCCCCGGTTATCGCGGAAAAAACGGGAAACAATCGCGTCAGCGGGATGGTCAAATTTGAGTGTGAGCCGAACCAACTCGGCGCAGGCTTCTAATAGAGCTTTTGGATGCATAGAGGTGCATTGTCCCATGAGCGAAGAAAAACTCCCCCCTTTGATCTCCACACCGCCCGGCACCTACCGCCATTACAAGGGCGGGATGTACGAAGTCGTTGGCACGGTGCGCCACAGCGAAAGCCTGGAGCCCATGACCCTCTACCGAGCCTTGTATGGCGAGCGAGGCCTCTGGGTGCGCCCGGCAGCGATGTTTGAAGAAGAGGTCGTCATCGACGGCAAGCGCCAACCCCGCTTTCAGCGCATCGACACACCGAATTAAGCGGCGCGGCGAGTACGCTGTGCCAGCCAGGTGCGGACGGCGCGGGGGTAAATGAGGTGCTCGGTGGCCAGCACCCGCGCAGCCAAGGTGTCCTGGGTATCGCCAGGCAGCACCGGCACCACCGACTGCTCCAGAATCGCGCCCGCGTCCAGCTCTGCGCTCACCTGGTGCACCGTGGCACCCGCAAATTTGCAACCGGCATCAATGGCGCGCTGGTGGGTGTGCAGACCGGTAAATGCGGGCAGCAAGGAGGGGTGGATATTGAGCAAACGCCCCGCGTGCTGCTCCACAAACGCGGGCGTCAAGATGCGCATAAAGCCCGCCAACACCACCAGCGGCGGGCACTCGGGCGTGCCGTGTTGCGCAATCGCCGCGGCCAGCGCCTGGTCAAACGCTTCGCGCGAGCCGTAGGCCGTGTGGTCCAGCACCTGGGTGGCGATGCCCTGCCCTTGTGCAAACTGCAAACCGCGTGCATTGGCCTTGTTGCTGATGACGGCTGCGACGTGCGCACCCAACTGCTCTGCCCAGGCCTCTTTTTGCGCAGCGCGCACGATGGCCGCCATGTTGGAACCACCACCGGAGATGAGGATGACGATGGCTTGGGGCGTTTTTTTCATGGTGCGGCAATTATCGCAAGGGGCTCAACGCCCGCGAAAAATGCGTTTTTTCAAAAAAAGTCACACGCCGGACAAATAAAAAAGCACGATCGTGCTAAAACC
>CAIWRE010000411.1 GCA_903914985.1 uncultured beta proteobacterium
CGCTTGGCATTGGGCAGTTCCAAGGCCATGTAGTTTTTGCCTGGAATCGTCTCCACCACGCGGATGGACACCAGACTCAAAGAGCGCGCCAAATCTTTGGCCAATCCGACAATTTGCGAGCCTTTAACGCCGGTGGCGGGCTCAATTTCGTAGCGGGTGATCACCGGGCCGGGCTGGGCCAGCACCACCCGCACTTCCACGCCGAAGTCTTTGAGCTTTTTCTCAATCATGCGGCTGGTCATCTCCAGCGTCTCGGGCGACACGGTCTCTTGACGCAGCAGGGCCTCGTCCAGCAGAGCCACCTGGGGCAGCTTGCTGTCGGGCATTTCAGAGAACAGCGGCTTTTGCCGCTCTTTGGCCACACGGATACTGGGCGGAAGCTCCACCGCAGGCTGCTCAATCACGATGCGCGGCTCCTGCGGCGTGAGGGGCATGGCTGCCACCTCCGACGCTTCTCCGGGGGCAACTTCCATGATGGGTTCGATAAACAGCACCTCACGCTCGCGCACCGCTTGCTGGCCCAGCTCCATGTCCTGGGCAATTTCGCGGCGTTCCTGCAGCGACTCCCAACGTCCGTCTATCCACGCTCCCAGCGCCTGAGCCGCTGCCAGCCACGAAAAGCGGAATGCCCAGCCTGCACCCAACACGCCAAGCACAACAGCCAGAAGGCCGGAGCCCGCAAAGCCCAGCCAATGGACGCCCTGCACACCCAGCAGGTAGCCCACCACACCGCCGCTGGTGCCCGGCAAATGGCTTTCCAATCGGTACAGGCGCGCCCACTCGAGGTTGGCGCTGGCACACAACAACAGTACCAGACCGATCCAAAATTGGGTGCGCTGGAATGCCAGTGGCTCGGCCACTGCGTCGTCGGATTCGGCCACGACCGGGGACGCCATGCGCAAGGCCACCAAGCCTACCCAGCCGCGCAAGGCCACCGCCACCAGCCACCACGCCGAGTAGCCAAACGAAAAATACAAGAGGTCTGCCGCCAGCGCACCGGCATGGCCTGCATGGTTCAGGGTCGGCCCGCCAATGCCGGAAGTCGTCCAGGCTGCATCCTGGGTGGAGTAACTGGCCAGCGCCAAAAGCACAAACGCCAGACCCAAAAAGCCGGCAATGATGGCAATTTCGGTGGCGAAGCGCGCCCAGCCAGTGGGTGCAGCGGGTGGGGATTCGTAGGCCTTGCCCTGGAGAGTGTGCAGCGAATAGGTCATGGTGGTAGTTGCAACGGCTGCCGGCCAAAGCGAGGCATCCGGTAGGTCGGAAGCTTACCGCACACAGCCGACGCCTCGCACCGTTCTTAAAATAGCGGGATTGGCGACCTCACTGTGCCGCCTCGAAACCATTTTTCAAAAGGCATCTATGTCCAAAACACAACACGCACGGGTTCTGATCCTGGGCTCCGGCCCTGCCGGTTACACCGCTGCCGTCTACGCCGCGCGCGCCAATCTGAACCCCGTGCTGGTCACCGGCATGGCCCAGGGCGGCCAGCTCATGACCACGACCGAGGTGGACAACTGGCCGGCGGACGTCCACGGCGTGCAAGGCCCGGAACTGATGCAACGCTTCCTGGAACACGCCGAGCGTTTCAAAACCGAAATCATTTTTGACCACATCAACACCGTAGACCTGAGCAAGCGCCCCTTCACGCTCAAGGGCGACGACACCACCTACACCTGCGACGCCTTGATTCTGGCCACCGGTGCCTCGGCCAAGTACCTGGGCCTGCCCTCCGAGACCGCCTTCATGGGCCGCGGTGTGTCCGGCTGCGCCACCTGCGACGGTTTTTTCTACCGTGACCAGGTGTGCTGCGTGGTGGGCGGCGGCAACACCGCGGTGGAAGAGGCACTCTATTTGTCCAACATTGCCAGCAAGGTCTACCTGGTCCACCGCCGCGACAAGTTCAAGGCCGAGCCGATTCTGGTGGACAAGCTGATGGAAAAAGTGGCCGCGGGCAAGATTGAGCTCAAAACCTTCCAAACCCTGGAAGAAGTGCTGGGCGACGCCAGTGGCGTGACCGGCATCCGCCTCAAAAGCACCACCACCGGCGCGTTGGAAGACATCACCTTGCAAGGCTGCTTTATTGCCATCGGCCATGCGCCCAATACAGAAATCTTCCAGGGCCAGCTGACCATGGACAACGGCTACATCGTGACCCAAGGCGGGCTCAAGGGCTTTGCCACCCAAACCAGTGTGCCCGGTGTGTTCGCCGCGGGTGACGTGCAAGACCATGTCTACCGCCAAGCCATCACCAGTGCAGGTACCGGCTGCATGGCCGCGCTGGACGCTCAGCGCTTTTTGGAACAAGAGTAAGTCTCTGGCTAGGCGCGCCCGGGAGGCAAGCGCGGGCGCTCAGTCCAGTTTGAAGGTGAACTCCTGGGTGGCCACGACTTCGGGGCCATCGGCCACGCATTTGTAGTGTTTCACAGCGGCAATCACCGCCTCGTGGAACACCTTAGGCCCTGACAGGACGGTAACGTCCTGCACGGCCCCGTTTTTCACCACGATCTGCACTTTGACCACGCCTTCGATGCCGTCTTTGACGGCGCGCCGTGGCATGTCGGGCGCGACCTGAGTCGGGCACGCCAGCCCGATCGCAACCCGCTTGGGCCCTGGAGGCGCGGGGGCTGGGCCAGGTGGCGCAGCCGCGGCCGCCGGCGCGGGTGGCGCAATCACGGGCGGCGCTGGCGCTGGCGTGGGTGCCGCAACGATGACCGGAGCGTTGGTGGCCACCGGCGGTGCAACATCAGGCGGCGGCACAAAAGGTGGCGGCGGGGCCTGCACCTTGGGTGGCTCAACCTGCTTGGGTGGAGGCGGCGGCGGAGGTGGGGGTGGGGGTGGCGGAATGATGACTTCCTGAATCACCACGGCCTCCAGCGGTTTTTTCACCAGCTCCAGGCCTTTGCGCGCCATGCCCGACACCAAGGCATAGCCAATCAGCACATGCAAGACCACCACCACCGCAATGCCTTTGATGCGGCTGGACGGGTCGCGCTGACCGTAGGTCGATTCAGACAAGCTAGCGCTCATCGCACAAACTGCTCCGCGCCAATCACGGCGATTTTGGTCAAGCCCAGCCGCTTGCTGCTGGCCAGCACATTGGCAAACACGGCATAACGCGCGTCTTTGTTGGGGCGAATGTGGATTTCGCTCTGGCTGCTTTGCTGGGCGATGGCCGCCATCTTTGCGTCGAGCTCCTGTGCCGTGACGGCCGTGCCCTGCCAGTACACCACGCTGGCAGCGTCAATTTCGATTTGGATGATTTCCGGCTTAACCTGGTTCGTCGGCGGCACACCCACCGGCATGGCCAGGTTCACGGAGTGCAGCTGAATCGGAATGGTGATGATGAGCATCACCAGCAGCACCAGCATGACATCAATCAAGGGGGTGGTGTTGATATCCATCAGGACTTCGGGTTCGTCAGAGCCCTTGGAGGTGTTGAAGTTGATTGCCATGACCAATGACGCTTCAGTTCAGCGCAGGCGGCTCGGTGATGAACGCCACCTTGCCAATGCCGGCGCGTTGGCAGGCCAACAGCACTTTGCCCACGCCCTCGTAGCGCGACGCCATGTCGCCGCGCACCTGCACTTCGGGCTGGGGCTGCAGATGAGCGACTTTTTTCAGCTTCTCAACCAGCGCGTCCACACTGTCCACACGGCTGTCGTACCAGAAGATTTTGCTGTCTTTGTCCACCGAAATGATGATGTTCTCAGGCTTGGACTCGCGCACTTCCACACGCTCTTTGGGCAGCGTCACGGCAATCGAGGTGGTGACCACCGGAATGGTGATGAGGAAGATGATGAGAAGCACCAGCATCACGTCCACCAGGGGCGTAGTGTTGATGGTCGATATGACCGCGTCCTCGCCCTCGGCACCGGGGCCCAGGTTCATGGCCATAGCCGGGTCAGGCCTTGATGGTGCTCAGCACCACGGCATGCAGGTCGCTGCCAAAGGCGCGCACCTCGTCCATCACCGCCTTGTTGCGCCGTACCAGCCAGTTGTAGGCCAGCACCGCGGGCACGGCCACCGCCAAACCGATGGCGGTCATGATGAGCGCCTCGCCCACGGGCCCAGCTACTTTGTCAATCGAAGCCTGGCCCGAGATGCCAATGGCGGTAAGCGCGTGGTAAATGCCCCAAACCGTGCCAAACAAACCCACGAACGGAGAAATCGACCCCACGGTCGCCAAAAAGGCCAAGCCCTGCTGCGCATTGCTGTTGATGCGGTCCACTGCGCGCTGAATGCCCATGGCCAGCCAGTCGTTGACCGGAATGTGGCCCATCAGGCCCTGGTGCTTTTGAATCGCCGTGTTCGCCGCATC
>CAIWRE010000412.1 GCA_903914985.1 uncultured beta proteobacterium
AAACGCCTCTCGGCCATCACCTATGACGCCATGTGGCATGGCATCAAAATGGTCAAACCCGGCATCCATCTGGGTGACAACGGCCACGCCATTCAGCGCTTTGCCGAGGGCCAAGGCTTCAGTGTGGTGCGCGAGTTTTGCGGCCACGGCATTGGGCAGGTGTTCCACGAAGAGCCCCAGGTGCTGCACTACGGCCGCCCCGGCACTCTGGAAAAACTGGTCGAAGGCATGACTTTCACGATCGAACCCATGATCAATGCCGGGCGCAAAGAAATCAAAGAGGGCCCGGAAAAAGACGGCTGGACCATCGTGACCCAAGACCGCTCACTGTCCGCACAGTGGGAACACACGGTGCTGGTCACGCCCACCGGCTATGAGGTACTGACCCTCTCGGCCGGTAGCCCCTCTGTTCCGGCCTTTGTGACTGTTTAAGGGCTCCCGCCCAGCACCTATGACCGATTTGCAGGTGCTGCGCACCGCCTACCGCGCACAAAAAGCGCTCATCCTGCAGCGCTTGCTGGCACCGGGCTTTACCCCGCGCGGCATTCACAAAGTGTTGCGGCAGTTGTCTCAGCAAACGGACGCATTGCTCAGCACCCTCTGGGCCCAATCCGGTCTGGCCGGGCCTTGCGCACTTCTGGCTGTGGGTGGCTATGGGCGCGGCGAACTCTTTCCACACTCGGACGTGGATGTGCTTGTGCTGCTGCCCGAGGGTGCACAGGAGGACGCCACGATTTCACGGTGCGTAGAGTCTTTTATCGGTAATTGCTGGGACGCAGGACTTGAAATTGGCTCCAGCGTGCGCACGGTGCACGATTGCGTGACCGAGGCCCTGCGCGACGTCACCGTTCAAACCGCGCTGCTGGAGTGCCGCTTGGTGATTGGGGACACCCGCTTGATGGCGCAATTCACCGCTGCCTTTTTTGCCGCCTTGGACCCCAAAGCCTTTTTTGTGGCCAAGACGCTGGAGTTGCGCCAGCGCCATACCAAGTTTGAAGACACGCCCTATTCCCTGGAGCCCAATTGCAAAGAGTCGCCCGGCGGCATGCGCGACTTGCAGGCCATTTTGTGGGTGGCGAAAGCCGCGCGCCTGGGCAATAACTGGGCGGAGCTGGCTGCCAACGGCCTGGCCACACCGTTTGAGGTGCAGCAAATACAGCGTAACGAGTCACTTTTGTACTTGATTCGTGCCCGCCTGCACGCCGTGGCGAAACGCCGCGAAGACCGCCTCGTGTTTGACCTGCAAACTCCGGTGGCAGAAGCGTTCGGGTACCGCAGCGGCCAGACTTCCGCGCCATTGGGCACCCTGGGCATGGTGCGCGCCAGTGAGCTGCTCATGAAGCGCTACTACTGGGCCGCCAAGGCCGTGACCCAGCTCAACCAGATTTTGCTGATGAACATTGAGGAGCGGCTCAACCCCTCAACCCATACGCTTCGGCGCATCAACGAGCGCTTTAATGACAAAGCCGGCATGATCGATGTGGCCAGCGACGACCTGTACCAGCGCGAGCCCCACGCGATTCTGGAAACCTTTTTGCTGTACCAGACCACGGTGGGCGTCAAAGGCCTTTCGGCCCGCACCCTGCGTGCGCTCTACAACGCGCGCAGCCTGATGGACAGCGCCTTTCGCAGCGACCCGGTCAACCGCGCCACCTTCATGGCCATATTGATGCAGCCCAGTGGCTTGACGCATGCGATACGGCTGATGAATCAAACCTCGGTGCTGGGGCGCTATCTGTGGGTGTTCCGGCGCATCGTGGGGCAAATGCAGCATGACCTGTTTCACGTCTATACGGTAGACCAGCACATCTTGACGGTGCTGCGCAATATGCGGCGCTTTTTTATCGTGGAGCACGCCCACGAATACCCCTTTTGCTCGCAACTGGCATCCGGCTGGGATAAGCCCTGGCTGCTCTATGTGGCAGCGCTGTTCCACGATATTGCCAAAGGGCGCGGTGGCGACCACTCGGAGCTGGGCTGCGTGGAGGCACGGCGCTTTTGCAAACAACACGACATCAGTGCGGAGGACACTGCGCTGATCGAGTTTTTGGTGGCCGAGCACCTGACCATGAGCCATATCGCGCAGAAGTCCGACCTCAGCGACAGCGCAGTGATTGCCAAATTTGCGCAGCGTGTGGGTAACGAGCGCAATCTCACCGCCTTGTATTTGCTCACTGTGGCTGACATCCGCGGCACCTCGCCCAAGGTATGGAACGCCTGGAAAGCCAAGCTGCTCGAAGACTTGTACCGCTACACCATGCGCACACTCGGTGGCAGGGCGCCGGATGCTGACGCCGAGGTGGAGAGCCGCAAGCGCGAGGCGCTGATCAATTTGGCACTGTATTCGCTACCCTTTGAAGCCCACAAAGCCCTATGGGCCACGCTGGACGTGAGCTACTTCATGCGTCACGATGCCGAAGACATTGCCTGGCATACGAAACAGCTCTCGCGCCATGTGCAAACCAGCGCGCCCATCGTGCGTGCAAGGCGCTCCACCATTGGCGAAGGACTCGAGGTGCTGGTGTACACCCCCGATCAACCGGACTTGTTTGCGCGCATTTGCGGCTACTTCGACCAGGCTTCCTTCAGCATCCTTGATGCGCGGGTGCACACCTCGCAAACCGGCTATGCGCTGGATACTTTTGAGGTGGTGACGTCCGCCGGTATGGAAGAGCACTACCAGGCCCTGACCAGCATGCTCGAGACCGAGCTCGCCCAAACCATTGCCAACGCCGGCCCACTGCCTCAGCCTTCCAAGGGCCGGGTGTCGCGACGGGTCAAGAGCTTCCCCATTGCTCCGCGCGTGACCCTGCGTCCCGACGAAAAAGCACAAAACTGGTTGCTCAACATCTCTGCCAGCGACCGCCCCGGCCTGTTGTATTCAGTGGCACAGGTGCTGGCACGCCATGAAATCACGGTGCAATTGGCCAAAGTTGCCACCTTGGGTGAGCGGGTGGACGACACCTTTTTGGTCCATGGGGCGCAGTTGCAGCACAACAAGGCCCAAATCGCGATCGAGACCGAGTTGCTGCAAACATTGGCTTACTGACACCGCACACTCCGGAGACCCACCATGCATGCCCTTCACACGCCCGCCATCAACCGCCGCCGCCTGCTGACCGGTACCGCCGCATTGGGCGCCAGCAGCCTGAGCGCCCTGGCCCAAAGCAAAGTCGTGCTGCGCATTTCGAGCCCCGCCGTGCCCGACGACTGGCACGCCAAGATGTGGACCGTGTTCAAAGACACGCTGGGAAAAAGCGCGCCGGGCGAGTTTGATGTGCAGATCAACCTCAATGCCTCTCTGTTCAAGCAAGGCGCCGAATCTGCTGCCATGGCGCGCGGCAATTTGGAGCTGAGCACGCTGTCAGCCTTTGACATTGCCAAATTTGTACCTGCGTTTTCGGTATTCACTGCGGGTTATATGGTGCGCGACCCGGCACAGCAGCAAAAGATTTTTCAGGGTCCCATCGGTGTCGAAATGTTCAAGGCTGTGTCAGAAAAAATGGATGTCACGCCGCTGGCTACCGCCTACCTGGGCACGCGCCAGCTCAATCTGCGCGAGCTGCGCAACGTCAAAACACCAGCCGACCTCAAAGGCGTGAAGCTGCGCATGCCAGGCTCCAAAGAATGGCTTTTTTTGGGCGAAGCGCTGGGCGCCACTGCCACGCCATTGGCGTTTGGCGAGGTGTATCTGGGCCTCAAAACCGGCACCATCGACGGCCAGGACAACCCGCTGCCCTCGGTGCGCGCCGCCAAGTTTTATGAAGTGACCAAGCAAATTGTGCTGACCAGCCATTTGGTGGACAGCTTGTTCATCGCCATCTCCAACAAAAGCCTGGCCGCCATGACGCCTGTGCAGCGCCAGAAAGTGACTGCCGCCGCACAGGCCGCTGCCGTTTACAACAACGACAACCGCATCAAAGAAGAAGCCCAACTGGTCGAGTTCTTCCGCAAAGAAGGCTTGCAAGTGACCACCCCGGACCTGGACGCGTTTCACAAATCGGTGCAGCAAAGCTACCTGCGCTCCGACTACGCCAAAGCATGGCCTGCCGGGCTGGTGGAGCGCATCAACGCAGTGCGCTAAGGCATGGCCGACCGCCTCATCAGGTACTGGCGCAGCGGCACCTCGGCGGTGTCGGGCGTCTTGTTTCTGGCGCTGTTTGGCGTGTTCATCATCCAGATCGGTGCGCGCTTTGGCCTGAATATGCCGCTGGCGTGGACCGATGAGGCCGCGGTCATTCTCTACCTGTGGGTGATTTTGTGGACGGCTGCCTGGGTGGTGCCGGAGCGCGAACATGTGGTCTTTGACCTGCTGTGGAACAGCGCGTCGCTGCGTATGCGCCAGGCCATGCGCATTGCGGGCAACCTGTTGGTGGGCGGGTTGGCCGGGGTTGCGCTGCCCGCCAGCTGGGACTATGTCCACTTCATGGGACGCGAAGGCTCGCCGGTGCTGGGCATCTCGTTCATGTGGATTGACCTGCCCTTTGTCATGCTGCTGGTGGCTCTGGTGCTGCGCAGTGCCTGGGCTGTTGTGCAGACGCTGCGCGGCCAGGGCCTAGAGACCGAGTTGCGGCTATGAGGGCGGCAGCATGAGCATCGGCCTGTGGGTCTTGGCCGGGGTGCTGGTGGCCGCCCTGTTGCTGCGCATGCCGATTGGCTTTGGCATGCTGGCGGCAGGCATTGGCTACTTGCTGGCCACGCACCAGGATCTGGGGCTGGCAGCCGAACAGGTGAGCAACGGCTTGTACAACAGCTATGTGCTGCTGGCCGTGCCTCTGTTTGTGTTTGCCGCCAACCTGATGAACGCCGGCACCGTGAGCGAGCGCATATTTGACTTCTGCCGCATCCTGGTGGGCCCCATGCGCGGCGGTTTGGCGCAGGTGGACATTTTGGTGAGTGTGATTTTTTCGGGGATGAGCGGCAGCGCAATAGCCGATGCAGCCGGTCCGGGCCTGGTGACGATCCGGCAAATGCTCAAGCATCCCGAATATTCGCGCGGCTTTGCCGGCGCCGTAGTGGTGGCCAGCGCCACCCTGGGGCCCATCATTCCGCCGTCGATTCCCATGGTGATTTATGCCCTGGTGTCGGGCACCTCGGTGGGCGCATTGTTCTTAGGGGGCGTGGTGCCCGGCATCTTGATGGCCACGCTCATGATGCTGGTGGTGCATGTGATCGCAACGCGCCGCAATATGCCGCGCGAGGCCCCGATTCCGCGCTCCGAGTGGGCGGCTTTGGCTTTTCGCGGCGCCCTGCCCTTGTCCATGCCCGTCGTGCTGCTGGGCGGCATCTACTCCGGCGCGTTCACGCCCACCGAAGCGGCGGCCGTGGCCGCGCTGCACGCACTGGTCTTGTCTACCGTGGTGTTTCGCGCGCTGGACTGGCGCGGCTTTTGGGCAGTGGTGCTGGAGTCGGCACGCGGCAGCGCGGTCGTTACCTTGATCCTGGCGGGCTCCTTCATGCTGAATTACGCGCTGACGGCCGAGGGTGTGCCCCAGGCCATGGCGCTGTGGGTGTCGGGCATGCAACTCTCGCAAA
>CAIWRE010000413.1 GCA_903914985.1 uncultured beta proteobacterium
TGGAATAACATGGAACGGATTGAAAGGCTGAATTATGAACTTTGAACTCAAACACCTCGATTTGGTGGGCGCCGCCGACGAAAATGCCGACGCGTTGGTGCTGTTGCTGCCCAAAGACTACAAGGGCGGCAAGGACGATCTCTCCACGCTCATTGCCACGGCACTCAAATCCGGCGACCTGGAAACCTCGGCAGGCAAAACCCTGAGCCTGTACCGCCCATTGCAAGTGGCCTCCACCCGCTTGGTGCTGGCGGTGACCGACGGCAGTGCCCGCAGCACCCGCTCGGCCGTGATGGCGGCCGTTGCGGCAGCCAAATCCCCCCAATTGAAGAAATTGCTCGTCTGTTTTGCCGTACCTGCGTCGGACGAGGCCGTGCGCGCGGCAGTCCATGCCGTGGCAGATTCGACCTACAGCTTCACCACCACCAAATCCAAACCCCAACCGCGCACCTTGGCCAAAGCCACCATCGGCGTAGTCAATGCGCCGGACGTGTCCCCATCTTTTGAGCGTGCTGTTGCTATCGTGGCGGGCGTGGAATACGCCAAAGAGTGGGCCAACCGGCCTGCCAACCACGCCACGCCACAGCACTTGGGCGATGCCGCCATGGCGCTGGCAAAACACCCCAAGATCAGCTGTGAGGTGCTTGGTCCCAAAGAGGTCGCCAAGCTGGGTATGGGCTCGTTTATGGCCGTGGCCCAAGGCTCCGACCAGCCGCTTCGCTTCATTGTGCTGCGTTACAACGGGGCTGCAAAAAGCAAAGCGCCCAGCGTGCTGGTGGGCAAAGGCATTACGTTTGACAGTGGCGGTATCAGTATCAAGCCCGCTGCTGAGATGGATGAGATGAAGTTCGACATGTCGGGCGCAGCCAGCGTGCTGGGCACGTTCAAGACTTTGTCGCTGCTCAAGCCTGCCGTGAATGTGGTGGGCCTGATTCCTGCCTGCGAAAACCTGATCAACGGGCGTGCCGTCAAACCCGGCGACGTGGTCACCAGCATGAGTGGTCAGACCATCGAAATATTGAACACCGACGCCGAAGGCCGTCTGGTGCTGTGCGACGCGCTGACTTATGCCGAGCGTTTCAAGCCCAGCGCCGTGGTGGACATTGCCACATTGACCGGCGCGTGCGTGGTGGCACTGGGCTCAATTCGCAGCGGAATGTTCTCCTCCAACGACGCGCTGGCGGCAAGCCTCACCGTTGCCGGCGACCGAGCGCAAGACCTGTGCTGGCGCATGCCGCTGGACGACGAATACGCCGAAGGCCTCAAGTCTCACTTTGCCGACGTGGCCAACATTGGCGGGCGCGCAGGTGGCGCCATCACGGCGGCGAAGTTTTTGCAGCGCTTCACCGATAAATTCCCCTGGGCGCATCTTGATATTGCGGGCAGCGCCTGGAAGAGTGGTGCCACCAAGGGCGCCACAGGGCGCCCGGTAGGTCTGCTCGTCGAATTTCTGCTCGCCCAAGCGGCGAAAAAGTAAGGCCTGCGGTGACCGACGTCGCCTTCCATTTCGGCGCCCCTGACAAAGTGGCCTATGCCGTGCGATTACTGCGCAAGGCGGTGGGCACCGGTGTACGCGTTTTGGTGGTGGCTGATGGGGGGCAGCTGGAGCGGCTCGACGCCGAACTGTGGGCTTCTGCAGCCACTGACTTTTTTGCACATTGCTTGGCGCATGCTCCGGCACAAGCGGTGGCCATGAGTCCGGTGATTCTGTCCGCCTACGACCTTGCCGAGTCCTGTCCCGCATTGGACGTGTTGGTGAACCTGGGCGAAACTTTCCCTGATACCTTTGGTCGCCACGCACGGGTGATTGAAGTGGTGAGCACCGAGGAGCAAGACCGCATGCTGGCGCGCCAGCGTTGGAAAACCTATGCCGCCAAGGGCTATGCGCCGGACAGCAAAAACCTGAATTTACGAGCCTGAACGCCCTGGAGGCGGTAAAACCGGGCCCGCATACGCCTTTCGGGCGTAGAAATACAGCGCATCTTGGGAACTACCCGCTCCCAAAAGTGCCCAATTTAGGGTATGGTTACGCCCGTTGAACTCAGGTTCACCATATTTTTCCGTTTATCTATTCCTTGGAGTCTTTATGCAATTCAAATTCAAGACCGCTCTGACCGTTGTGGCAGCGGCCGCTTTGCTCGTCGCTTGCGGTAAAAAAGAAGAAGCCGCAGCACCTGCTGCTTCCGCTGATCCGGTCGTCAAGATCGGTCACGTTGGCCCCACCAGCGGCGCGATCGCTCACTTGGGCAAGGACAACGAAAACGGCGCCATCATGGCGATCGAAGAACTGAACGCTGCTGGCGTGATGATCGACGGCAAGAAAGTCAAACTCGAGCTGATGGCCGAAGACGACGCTGCTGATCCCAAGCAAGGCACTGCAGTTGCTCAAAAATTGGCTGACGCCAAAGTTGCTGGTGTGGTCGGTCACTTGAATTCCGGCACCTCCATCCCCGCATCGAAGATTTACAGCGACGCTGGCATCCCCCAGATTTCGCCTTCCGCGACCAACCCCAAGTACACCCGCCAAGGTTTCAAGACCACCTTCCGCGTGGTGGCTGACGACGTTCAACTCGGCAGCACCCTGGGCAAGTACGCAGTGGGCACGCTCAAAGGCAAGGCTATCGCCGTGATCGATGACCGTACCGCGTACGGCCAAGGCGTGGCTGAAGAATTCACCAAGGCAGTGGAAGCAGCTGGCGGCAAAGTGGTGGCAAAAGAGTTCACCACCGACAAGGCTACCGACTTCAACTCCATCCTGACCACCATCAAGGGCAAGAAGCCTGACGTCGTGTTCTTCGGCGGTATGGACGCTGTTGCAGGCCCCATGCTCAAGCAAATGAAATCTTTGGGCATCAAGGCCAAGTTCATGGGCGGCGACGGCATCTGCTCTACCGAGCTGGTGAAACTCGCTGGCGACTCCGTGACCGACGACCAAGTGTTCTGCGCTGAAGCCGGTGGTGTTGAAGGCGAAGCCAAAGTTGGCATGGACGACTTCAAAGCCAAGTTCAAAACCAAGTTCGGTGCTGACGTTCAAGTCGACGCACCCTATGTTTATGACTCGGTCAAGATCATGGTTGCTGCCATGGTTGCTGCCAAGTCTTCCGATCCAGCCAAGTACCTGCCGGTTCTGGCTGCGACCAAAGACTTCAA
>CAIWRE010000414.1 GCA_903914985.1 uncultured beta proteobacterium
TGGATTGGCGCTGGGGCGAGGCCTATTTCGCGCGGCACCTGAACGACTTTGATCTCTCGGCCAACAACGGCGGCTGGCAGTGGGTGGCGTCCAGCGGCTGCGATGCGCAACCCTACTTTCGCATTTTCAACCCGGTCACGCAGAGCGAGCGCTTTGACGCCTCGGGCAAGTTCATCAAGCGCTACCTGCCTCCGCTGGCGGGTTTAGACGCCAAAAGCATCCATGCACCGTGGCTGGCCAAACCCTTGGCCTTGCAGGCGGCGGGTGTGGTGTTGGGACGGGACTACCCCGAGCCGGTGGTGGACCATGCCAGTGCGCGCGCACGCACTTTGCTGCGCTACGGCGTGGTGAAGAACTAAATCTGTACCAGTTCGAAGTCTTCTTTGCGGGCGCCGCACTCGGGGCACACCCAGTTCATGGGCACGTCGGCCCAGAGGGTGCCAGGTGCAATTCCGTCGTCCGGAGCGCCCAGGGCTTCGTCATAAATCCAGCCGCAAATCAGGCACATCCACGTTTTGGTATCAGTCACAGCGTCACAAACCTTAAGAATAGAATGATCTGATTGTAATAAGCACGCTCTGGCGCACCGTTTGGATGCTGTCTTTAGGTTAAGGTTTGTGTCGCGTCCATTTTTCTGCCAAAACCATGAAAAGCCCTAAAAACGAGTTTTCACCCCCCTCGGTGATCGAAGTGCTGGAGGAATTCGACGACGACGGGGACGACGGCCCCATGGCCAGCGTCATGGTGTTCAACGCCAACGACGCCAGCGGCGCGGGTGGCTTGGCGGCAGATGCTGTGGCCCTGGCCTCGGTGGGCGTTCACTCCATGCCGGTGGTGACCGGCGCCTACGTGCGCGACACCAGCGAAATCATCGACCACTACGCGTTTGACGACGAAGCAGTCACCGGTCAGGCCCGCACGATCCTGGAAGACGTGCCGCCCGATGTATTCAAGATCGGCTTTGTGGGCAATCCGCACAACCTCAGCGCCATCGCCTCTCTGCTGTCCGACTGGGCCGATGTGCCGGTGGTCACCTATATGCCCGACTTGTCGTGGTGGCAGGACGACCAGATTGACCAGTACCTGGACGCCTGCGCCGAGCTGATGCTGCCGCAGACCACCGTTCTGGTAGGCAATCACAGCACCCTGGCGCGCTGGCTGCTGCCTGACTGGGACCAGGAAAAGGCCCCGGGCGCGCTGGACCTGGCGATCGCGGCACAAGAGTTTGGCGTACCCTACACCCTGGTCACCGGCATCAACCTGCCCGACCAGTTCATCGACAACGTGCTGTGCTCGGCCACCGACGTGCTGTGCCACGAAAAGTTTGAGCGCCTGGAGGCCACCTTTGTGGGTGCGGGCGACACCTTGTCCGCCACGCTGGCGGCGCTGATTGCCGCTGGCACCGAGCTCACCGAGGCGGTCACTGAGGCGCTAAGCTACTTGGACCGCAGCCTGGAAGGCGGCTTTCGCCCCGGCATGGGCCATGTGCAGCCCGACCGCCTGTTTTGGGCGCACCCGGAAGGCGACGACGCCGACTTTGAAGAATCCGACGACACTTTTCCCTTTGACATCAGCCCCCATGAAACCCGCCACTGACCGCAACCTCGAACTCTTCACCCGTGCCGCCACCGTCATTCCCGGTGGCGTTAACTCGCCTGTGCGCGCCTTCAAGGCCGTGGGCGGTACTCCCCGCTTCATCAGCCGCGCCCAAGGTGCCTATATGTGGGACGCCAACGGCCAGCGCTACACCGACTACATCGGCTCCTGGGGCCCGATGATCTTGGGCCACGGCCACCCTGCGGTGGTGGAGGCGGTACAAAAAGCGCTCACAGAAGGCTTCTCGTTTGGTGCCCCCACCGAGCGCGAGGTGGAGCTCGCCGAAGAGATCTTGAAACACATGCCCAGCATGGACATGGTGCGCCTGGTCAGCTCGGGCACCGAAGCCGCCATGAGCGCCATCCGCCTGGCCCGCGGTGCTACCGGGCGCAGCAAACTCATCAAGTTCGAAGGCTGCTATCACGGCCACGCAGACGCGCTCCTGGTCAAAGCCGGTTCCGGCCTGGCCACCTTTGGCAACCCCACCAGCGCAGGTGTGCCACCGGAAGTGGTGCAGCACACGCTGGTGCTGGAGTTCAACAACCTGGCGCAGCTGGAAGAAGCCTTCGCGCTGCACGGCAAAGAGCTCGCCTGCCTGATGATCGAGCCGATTGCCGGCAATATGAACTTTGTGCGCACCGCCACCCCGTTCATGCGCAGGGCGCGTGAGTTGTGCACCGAGTACGGCGCGCTGCTGATCCTGGACGAGGTCATGACCGGTTTTCGCGTCGCGCTGGGCGGAGCACAAAGCGTGTATGCCCAGCAAATCCCTGGCTTTGCACCCGACATCACCGTCATGGGCAAGGTCATCGGCGGCGGCATGCCGCTGGCTGCCTTTGGTGCCAAACGCGCCATCATGGAACACATGGCGCCCCTGGGCGCGGTCTACCAGGCCGGCACCCTGTCGGGCAACCCGATTGCCACGGCCTGCGGACTGGCGACCCTGCGCGAAATCAGCCAACCCGGTTTCTACGACAAGCTGGCTGAGCGCACCCAGGCGCTGGTATCCGGTCTGAAAGGCGCTGCGGCCAAAGCGGGCGTGCCATTCAGCGGCGACAGCCAAGGCGGCATGTTCGGCTTCTTTTTGTTCCCCGAGCTGCCGCAAAACTACGCCAAGGTGATGACGACCGACGCCAAGCGTTTCAACACGCTGTTCCACGGCATGCTGGACCGCGGTGTGTACTTTGCCCCCGCGTTGTACGAGGCCGGCTTTGTGAGCGCAGCCCACACCGACGAGGACATCGCCCACACCGTGGCAGCGGCGGCAGAAATCTTCGCCACCCTGTAAGGTAGGCCACGGGCGTGGCCTCGGAGGCGCTTATTGCGCGGGGTCGCGCAATTCCCAGCGGATCGCGTCGATGGCTTTGAGCAACTCGGGCGAAAGCTCGGTGCCGTAGGCGTCGATGTCCTCGTCCAACTGCGCCTGGCTGGTCACGCCGATGATGGTGCTGGCGACCTGCCACTTGGTGTAGCAAAAGGCCAGCGCTAACTGGGTAGGCGTCATTCCATGCTCTTTGGCCAGCGCGTTGTAGCGGCGTGCCGCCACCAGCGCGTCGGGGCGGCCCCAACGCTGTTTGCGGGTGGATTCAAACATGGTCAAACGGCCGTTGGCGGGCGCATCGGGCCCGGTCAGGCCGGACTGGTCGTATTTGCCGGTAAGCAAACCAAAGGCCAGCGGCGAATACGCCAACAATGAGACCTTGAGGTGGTGCATGGACTCGTCCATGCCGTTTTCATGGGTGCGGTTGAGCAAACCGTAGGCGTTCTGCACCGTGGCCACGCGCGGCAGACCATGCTGTTCCGCCAGACGGACAAACTCGGCCACGCCATAAGGCGTTTCATTGGACAAGCCCACTGCGCGAATCTTGCCTGCCTTGACCAAATCGCCCAGCGCCTGCAACTGCGCGTGGATGGAGGTGACTTCGCGGTCTTTGGTGGGATCGAAATAAATGCTGCCAAACATGGGCACATTGCGGGTGGGCCAGTGGAGCTGGTAGAGGTCAATCACATCGGTTTGCAGACGGCGCAAGCTGTCGTCGCAGGCCGTTTTGATGTCTGCAGGCGTGACGTCCATGGCGCCGCCACGAATCCAGGGCATGCCACGCGACGGACCGCAGACCTTGGTGGCCAAGGTCACTTTGCTCCGCAGCTGGGGGTTTTTGGCAAACCAGCGGCCCACTATCGCCTCCGTCACCTGGAAGGTTTCCGGGCGCGGTGGCACGGCGTACAGCTCTGCCGTGTCCCAAAACGTGACGCCGCGCTCCACAGCGTGGCTCAAGATGGCGTGGCTGGTGGCCTCGTCCACCTGCTCACCAAAGGTCATGGTGCCCAGGCAAATAGGGGTGACGTGCAGGTCGCTGGTGCCGAGTTGGATGGTTTTCATGGTGCTTAAAGGCGGGGTGCCAAGGGTTGAAACGAAAAGCCGGACTTTAAACCGGCTTGCGATTTGCCGCTGGCACCTGCGCGGCACGCCGCTCTTCCTGCAGGCGCAGCACGCGGCGCTGCACTTTGCCGGTGGTGGTCATGGGCAGGGCGTCAACAAACTCAATTTCTTTGGGGTATTCATAGGGCGCCAGCAATCCTTTGACGTGGGCTTGGAGCTGCGCCGTCACCTCGGCCTGAAACGCCGCTACGCCCCGCGCACCGCGCGCCTCCTGTGCGGCCAGCGCTTGCGGCGCCAGCACCACATAAGCCTTCACCAAGGCCCCGCGGTCGGGGTCGGGTTTCGGCACGACTGCCGCGTTGGCCACCGCCGGGTGCTTGACCAGGCAGTTTTCAATCTCGCCGGGCCCAATGCGGTAGCCCGCGGACTTGAACACATCGTCGCTGCGACCCTGGTACCACAGGTAGCCTTGGGCGTCGCGCACCGCCAGGTCCCCGGTGCGGCACCAGTCACCGGTGAACTTGGCCCGGGTGGCCGCCTCATTCTTCCAGTAGCCCAAGAAAAAGATCGGGTCGGGATGGCCATGCACGTCCAAGCGGTGCAGCGCCACGTCACCCGGCTCACCGACCGGGCATTCCCGGCCTGCCTCGTCAATCACCGCCACCCGGTGACCGGGATAGCCCATGCCCATGCTGCCAGGCTTGGGCGGCCAAAACGCGCTGGAATTGCCGACGATGTAGTTGATCTCGGTTTGCCCGAACATCTCGTTCACCGTCACCCCGAGCTGCTGCTGGCAGTAAGCGAACACCGCGTCGCCCACCGCCTCGCCCGCGCTCATGATGGCTTGCAGGCGCAGACCAAACTCCTGGCGCACTGTGCGCCGGGGGCTGCCGGTGTAGGCCTTCATCATGGCTTTGAGCGCAGTGGGGAACAAAAAAGTGTGTGTCACGCCACAGTCGCCCATCAGCGAAAAAGCGGCTTCCGGACTGAAACGCCCTTCAAAAGCGACGATCTCGCGGCCAAAATACAAAGTTGGTAGCAAAGCGTCCATCAGCCCACCGGTCCAGGCCCAGTCCGCGGGGCTCCAAAACACGGCCTGTGAGCCCGCGGGTAACGCGGAAGGCTCGCCCTGCGCGCTGTGCGCGTCAAAGCCAAACCAGTTTTGGCTGCAGACAAAGCCGCTCAGGTTGCCGATCAGCGCCCGGTGCGGAATCAGCGCACCCTTGGGGTTGCCCGTGGTGCCGCTGGTGTAAATCAGCACCGCAGGGTCTTGGGCCA
>CAIWRE010000415.1 GCA_903914985.1 uncultured beta proteobacterium
CCAGCAAGCGCAAACTCCAGGGACCCGGCGCCACCAACACCAGCCCACCGGTTGTGGCAACTGCCGCCAGCCACAGCGGCGGCACTGCCCACTGCAACACGGCGACTGGCCACTGCGCCATCGCTTGCAGTACCGCCATCAGCGCCTGCCCTGCAAACGCCGCGCCGTCCAACACCCAAGGAAACACCACTCCCACCATGGCCAAGGGCGTGAGTACCAGCGTGACCCAAGGCACGGCCAACATATTGGCCAGCAAGCCGACCAGCGATACCTGGCCAAATAAAAACAGGGTGAGTGGCGCCAAGGCCAGGGTAATAATCCACTGCTCCCGCACAAGAGACTGCGCGCCTTGGCCCAGTCTCAGCATCCAATCACGCCCGTACCGCCGACTCCAGTGGGTAGCTTGCGCAGGCTCAGGCTCCGGCAAAGCCACGGTATCCAGGTCGTCGCGCGGATCAACATCCGACGCCGTACGGCTCCGTGGCTGAAGCTTGACCGGGGGCACAGCCTGGCCGCCCGGATCGCTGGCAAACAACACACCTACAGCGACAAAACTGAGCCAAAAACCGGCTTGCAACAAGGCCCACGGATCGCTAACCAGCACCGCCAAAAAAGCAAACAACCAGACCTGCGGCCAGGGCCAACGCAGGCCGCTGATGCGCAGCAAGCCCACGCAGGCCAGCATCACACAGGTGCGCTGCGCAGGCACGCCCCAGCCGGAAAAAAGGGAATAGGCCAGTGCCAGCAACATGCCGCCCAGCAGCGCCGCCGTCGGTGCCGGCAGCCACAAACACAAACGAGGTGATCGCCGCCACAAGGCGCCGACCAACGCCATTGCGCCCCATGCAAACATGGTGATGTGCAGCCCCGAAATACTCACCAAATGCGCCACACCAGTGGCACGAAATACATCCCAATCCGATCGTTCAATGGCCGCCTGGTCGCCCACCACCAGCGCGGCAATCAGGCCTGCGGATTGCGGATCGCCCACCTGTGACAGGATGCGCCCTCGCACGAACTGCCGCAGGCTGGCAACCGGATACGCCCAGGTGTCGGCCAACCACTGCGGTGGCGCGTCGCGCGGCCCGGCGCGCACATAAGCGGTGGCCTGAACGCCTTGCATCCACAACCACAGCTCGTAATCAAAACCGTTGGGATTGCGGCTGCCGTGCGGTGCTTTGACGCGCAGCGTGAAACGCCAACGCTGGCCCGGCACCAGGTCTTGCGGCTGACGCTGCAGCTCCCAATCACTCAACTCCGATCCTGCCCCGCGCGGGGCCATACCCCGGTACCAACCCACGTCAATGCGCGGCGGCAGCTTGATTGGCTGCCCATCCAGCCGGGCTGATTCCACTTGCAAACGGAACTTCAGGCCCTCGGCCGTGTGCTGCGTCAGATCGCGCACCACCCCAACGACCTGCACATCACGCCCTTCCAGCGCCGCATCCAACCGGGAGACCTCGAACGCGCAGGCCCGCAGCCCCACCAGGGCAAAGGCGGCACCCGCAACACCGAGCACCAGCATGCTTTGCACCAAGCACCACCCCGGTGCTGACCAGCGCCTGGAAAAATGCCGATGCCGACCCAGGGCGCGAACACCCCCGAAGCAAGCCGCGATGCC
>CAIWRE010000416.1 GCA_903914985.1 uncultured beta proteobacterium
GCTCGCGCATTCCATTGGCTTCACCGACCCGGTGAGCGGGCGCGCTCTGCGCTTTGAGAGCCAGCGCCAGTTGCGGCCTTTGGCCGAACTGGCGCAATCGCTAGGCGGCTGATCAGGCCGTGATTTCTTTGGAGCTGATCTGGTACTTGAAGGTATCAGGCGCGTAAGGATCCAAACGGCCCGCAGCCGTTTCGGCCTGGGGGTACATCAAGAAGCCGAGTGCTGCGCCGCTGGACTTCGGCAGCACCACATCGTGGGCATTGTTAAAGGCCATCCAGTTGCCTTCCCAGCCGCCAAAGAGCACTTTGTTGACGGGTGCCACGACCGGGTTCTTGGGGTCTTTGATCCACTGGGCGGTTTCCTGGCGCATGACCTTGGCCACATCGGCCGGGTCCATAGCCACCCAGCCGTAACCGGCCAAATACACCTCGGCACGGCAGTGCTGCGCGCCTTGCAGTTTGGCGGGAATGCCACCCAGCTCTTTGTAGCCAAAGGCGCTGGGCGCAATGCGCAGGCCGTACACATCGCGTGCGGGCAAGCCCACAGAGCGGCACAGTCCGACGAACAAACCATTCAAGTCAGCGCACTTGCCGCCCAGGTTGCCGGTTTCCAGCATGGCGGCAATATCGCCCTCGCCGCAACCGCGCACCTTGGGTTCACGGAAGGTGTTTTGCACGATCCAGTCAAACAGCTTTTGGGCTTTTTCTACATCGGTACGGGCACCTTCCACCGCTTTCTTGGCGGTGTCACGCACGATGCCGTCCACGGGAATCAGGTGCGTGCCTTGCGTCCATTGCGCCAAAGACTGTGCGGACTCGGCGGGCACATTCTTTTTGGACCAGTCTTGCGAGCGGTTTTGCGTTTGGATGCGGCTGGTCAGCTCGACAAAGGGCTTGGCCACGTCGGCGGCAAATTCTGCGTACAAGATGCGCGCGCCGTAGCGGCCGTCGGACACGATGGAGGCCGTGCCGTTGCTGGTAAAGCTCGAGTCCACCGACTGCTGCCAGCCACTGTTCACGCTGGGCACAGGCAACCACACGCGGGTTGCGCCCTGCGGTGCGGCAATGTCGATGCGGGTGGTCACGTCAAAGGTGCGCCAGGTGCCGGCCTGGGGTGCGAACTGGCGTTCGGCATCGGCGGCTTGGGCCAGGGTGAGGCCGGGCACGGCGGCCACGGCAGAGGCCGCAGCGGCAGATTTCAAGAAACGGCGGCGCGCGCCATCAGGCGCGTTGGTGAAAACGGTGGTCATAAAGAGAACTCCGGATAGGTAAAAGGCACGTACAGCGCTTAAAAGAAGCCCTGGATAGCGCGAAACGCACGCAGCGTGCTGCGGACCCAGCGATTATCGCCGTCTGGCATGGGGACGCGGCTGAAGCCTTATATTCAAGGCGCACACACCCTTCGAGATACCTCCCGTTTGACTTCCCAAGACACCCAGTCCCTTTTGGCGCACCACGCGCTCAGCGCTTTTGAGCAGGTGGTAGGCCGCAGCAGCGGCTTTCGCACGCGCCTCGGACAACACGCCATGGCCGAATGCGTGGCCGACACCCTGTCACGCGCCGACTTGGGCGAATGCACCGACCCCGCAAAGGCGATTGCGGTGATTCAAGCAGGCACGGGCGTCGGCAAATCAGCGGCCTATGCCAGCACCGCGATTGCCATGGCGCTGGAGCGCAAAACGCGGGTGCTGATTTCTACCGCCACGGTGGCGCTGCAAGAGCAGCTGATGCAAAAAGACCTGCCCGCCCTGGCCGCGGCCATGGACCAGCCTTTTGCCTATGCGCTGGCCAAGGGCCGCGGCCGCTATGTGTGCAAACTCAAACTCGAGCGTTTGGTCGGTGTGGGCGGTGTGGACGAAGATTTGTTTGAGGAAGAACAATCCACCCCATTGCGTGGCGAACAGCATGAAGCGCAGGAAGAGCGCCGCATGCGCTTGTACGAGCACATGGCCAACACCCTGGCCACCGGCCGCTGGGATGGCGACCGCGACAGCCTCAACGACACACCCGAGCCCAGCGACTGGGCCACGGTCGCGGCAGAACGCCACAGCTGCACCGCGCGGCACTGCCCGCGCTACCGCGA
>CAIWRE010000417.1 GCA_903914985.1 uncultured beta proteobacterium
CTGCCAAGCCTGTTCGGCTTCGCTTTGGGCAGCTTGCTGGTGGGCATACCCTTTACGGCCATCACCTACTTTGCGATGCAGGAGGCCCGCCGTGTTCGACCTCAGCATGTCGCACCCACGATTGGTTTGCTCACGGCGCTGTATGGGCTGGGCCAAATTCTTGGACCGCCGTTGGCGGGTTACCTGATCAGCCACGCGGCCAGTACCTCCGATGGCTTTTCCACCGCCTTGGAAATGGCGGCAGGTTCACTCCTGCTGGGCGTTGTATTTTTTGCCATACTCATTCGCCGATATCCCGTGATCACCTAATTTGCGCACCACCGCGTCAGCAACTATGTCGTACCCGCACCTGCAAGCGATTGCCCTTGAAAAGTCCTCGGTACTCATGAACCATGGCCCCACCGTGCTGGTGTCGGCGCAGCACGCGGGCACACAAAACGTGATGGCTGCCGCATGGGCCTGTGTGCTGGATTTCGGCAAGTCGACCAAAGTCACGGTCGTGCTCGACAAGTCCACCTTCACCCGCGGTCTGATTGAATCCAGCGGCTACTTTGCGCTGCAACTCCCTACCAAAAAGATGGTAGCGCTCACCCATGCCTTAGGCAGCGAAAGCGCACATGATGTGCCCGATAAGTTGCAGAAGAACGGTGTGAACATCTTCACCCTGCCCGGATTGGAGCTGCCGCTGGTCGAGGGCTGTGCGGCCTGGTTGGCCTGCCGACTGATGCCCGAGCCACACAACCAGCAAACCTACGACCTCTTTATCGGTGAAGTGATCGGAGCCTGGGCGGATGACCGCGTCTTTCGGGGTGGTCGATGGCGTTTTGACGAGGTTTCGGATGACTGGCGCACCATTCATCATGTCGCTGGCGGACAGTTCTTTGTGACAGGCATGGCGGTTAATAGCTAAATCTGAATTTTCTCAAACAGTCGCCTCGTCCCGACCGGTAGCATCCAAGTGGCTGGTATCGGCCCAACCGACCAAGCTCAGTCCCTGGGGCGTCCAGAGCAGGCGGTTGATGGTGCAATTGCCCAGATCCCAGGTGCGGATGGCGTTGACATCCTGGCCCGTGGCCAGGCGGTACAGCATGTCGAGCACGCCACCGTGCGCCACCAGGGCAATGTGATCGCCAGGGTGGCGTGCGGCGATATGGTTCACGGCGTGGGCCACGCGTTCGCGCAATTGCAGCGGGGTTTCACCGCCCTGCGGCGCCCAGTCGGGCAGGCGTTGGCGCCAGCGTTGGGCGTCCTCAGGCCATTCGGCCTCAATTTCGGCGTGGGTTTTGCCTTCAAACACGCCAAAGCCGCGTTCGCGCAGGCCGGGCACCAAGACAACTGAATCGGGTGCCACACCTGCGTGGTGGGCAATGGCCGCCGCAGTGTTGCGGGCACGGGCCAGGTCGCTGGTGTAGACATGCGTGATGCCCACATCCGCCAAGGCAGAGCCCACCTGCTGGGCTTGCTGCTGGCCCCGCGCATTGAGGTCGATGTCGATATGTCCCTGGATGCGGGTCACGGCGTTCCAGGCGGTTTCGCCGTGGCGCACGGCGGTAATGCGCACGGGCGCTACGGTTGCCATGCCCATGGCCTAGACCACGCGCAGGGGCAAGCCTGCCACCGTGGGCAACGCAAACGACTCGGCATCAAAGGCCATGTCGCCGCCCGGCTCGGGCACGCCGGTGGTGCGCACGGCTTCAAAATCATGCAAACCGGTATCCATCAAATGCGAAGGCACCACGTTGTGCAGCGCGGTGAACATGCTCTCAATGCGGCCGGGGTATTGTTTTTCCCAGTCGCGCAGCATGTTGCCGATTTGCTTGCGTTGCAAGTTTTCCTGGCTGCCGCAGAGCGTGCAGGGAATGATGGGAAAGGCACGGTGTTCGGCCCAGCGCACCAGGTCTTTTTCCACCACATTGGCCAATGGGCGGATCACGATATGGCCGCCATCGTCGCTGACCAGTTTGGGGGGCATGCCCTTGAGCTTGCCGCCAAAGAACATGTTCAAAAAGAAGGTTTGCAAGATGTCGTCGCGGTGGTGGCCCAGCGCGATTTTGGTCACCTTCAGCTCGTCGGCCACGCGGTACAAAATGCCCCTGCGCAAGCGGCTGCACAGGCTGCACATGGTCTTGCCTTCGGGGATTACCTTCTTCACGATGCTGTAGGTGTCCTGCGTTTCAATGTGAAACGGCACGCCCAGCTGCTTCAAGTAGGCCGGAAGAATGTGGTCGGGAAAGCCAGGCTGCTTTTGGTCGAGATTGACGGCAATCAGCTCAAAATTGACCGGCGCGCGCTGCTGCATTTTCAGGAGCAGGTCCAGCATGGCGTAACTGTCTTTGCCGCCCGACACGCAGACCATGACCCGGTCGCCCTCTTCAATCATGTGGTAGTCCATGATGGCTTGGCCCACCTGGCGGCACAGGCGTTTTTCGAGCTTGTGGTTCTCGTAGGCGGCGCGCTGCGCGGCTTCCTGGGTCTGGGGCGAAGCGCCAGAGGGGGTTTGCAAGCTGGGCGCAGCCAGGTCGGTATCAGTCCAAAGGGCAGTCATGGAGGTCTCGCTCAGGTTTACCACTGTCCGGTTTCGATCCGGATCGCGACTTCACAGTCGTCAAAAATTTCGAGCTTGGCGATTTTCACCCGCACGCCCAAGACGCCCGGCAGCTGCATCAAGCGGTCGGCGAGTTTGCCGATCATGCTTTCCAGCAAATTGACGTGTTCGGCCGTGCATTCGTTGATGATGATCTTGCGCACTTTGCGGTAGTCCAACACATGGTTGATATCGTCGTCGCGCGGTTGCAGCGGCTGGGTACCCACATGCAATTCGGCGTCGACCAAAATCGGTTGCGGGGCGGTGAGTTCGGACTCGAGGATGCCCAGGTTGGCCTCAAAGCGCAGACCGGTCAGGGTCAGGGTTTGGGTGCCGGTGCTTCGTTTCAGCATGCCATGTGCCGTACATCAGGGAAAAAAAGCGCTCAAAGC
>CAIWRE010000418.1 GCA_903914985.1 uncultured beta proteobacterium
GCAAAGCCTTCAACATGAGCTCCAATGCTTTCCTGGAGGTGCAGTGGTACCTGTTTGCTGCCGTGTTTCTGCTGGCCTCGGGCTACACCCTGTTGCGCCAGGAGCATGTGAAGATCGATGTCGTCTCCGGTCGATTCTCCAAGCGCACCCAGATCTGGATCGACATTGTGGGCATTTGCGTGTTTTTACTGCCCTTTACCTACATGATCACCAAACTTGCGATGCCACTGGTGATCAATGCCTACATGACGCAAGAAGTCTCTTCCAACGCGGGCGGCTTGATTCGCTGGCCGGTGTTTGCCCTGCTACCGGTTGGCATGGTGCTGTTGGCCCTGCAGGCGATCTCGGAGCTGATCAAACGCATCGCATTCTTAAAAGGCCTGGTACCTGACCCCAGCAAAAAGCCAGGCGCCAAAACGCCGGAACAGGAATTTGCCGAGTTCTTGCTTGAAAAAGAAGTGGCTGCGCGGGAAGCAGCTCAATTGGGAGCACAGAAATGACCGAGTTCCTGACCGCCAATATGGCGCCCATCATGTTCGCGTCATTGATTCTGTTCTTGCTGTTCGGTTACGCCGTGGCGTTTTCCTTGGCCGCCTGTGGTCTGTTTTTTGGCGTGGTGGCGATTCAGCTGGGCATGATCCAGCCCGCGTTTTTGCAAAGCCTGCCACTGCGCATGTTTGGCATCATGCAAAACGACACCCTGCTGGCTATTCCGTTTTTTACCTTTATGGGCTTGATTCTGGAGCGCTCCGGCATGGCCGAAGACCTGCTGGACACCATTGGTCAGCTGTTCGGCCCGATTCGAGGCGGCCTGGCTTATGCGGTCATTTTTGTGGGTGCCATGCTGGCTGCTACCACCGGCGTGGTGGCCGCGTCGGTCATTTCTATGGGCCTGATTTCTCTGCCCATCATGCTGCGCTATGGCTACGACCGGCGGGTGGCAGGGGGCGTGATTGCGGCCTCAGGCACCTTGGCGCAAATCATTCCACCTTCTTTGGTGCTCATTGTGTTGGCCGACCAGCTGGGTAAAAGCGTGGGCGATTTGTACAAGGGTGCCTTCATTCCCGGCTTTATTCTCACGGGCTTGTACGTGGGCTACATCCTGGTTTTGAGTATCGTCCGCCCCCACTGGGTGCCCGCCCTGCCCCCTGAGGCCCGCACCATCCGCGAGGCGGACGGCAGTTCGGGCCTGCGTTCACTGGCCTTGCTGGTGCTCGGTTCGACCGTCTGCGCGCTGGTGTTTGCCCACCTTCGCCCGGACAGCACGCCCACGGATGAACTTATCGTGACATCCCTGTGCGTTGGCGTCGGCGTGGCCTTCGGGCTGGCGGTGATCAACCGTTTGACGGGTCTGAGCTTGCTCTCCAACATGGCGCAACGGGTGACGTTTGTCATGATTCCGCCGCTCGCGCTGATTTTCCTGGTGCTGGGCACCATCTTTTTAGGCATTGCCACGCCCACCGAGGGTGGCGCGATGGGTGCCGTAGGTGCGCTGTTGATGGCGCTGCTGCGCAAACGCATTGACCTTCCGCTGATCCGCCAGGCGATGGATTCGACCATGAAGCTTTCTAGCTTTGTGATCTCCATTTTGTTGGGCGCCACTGTGTTCAGCCTTGCCTTCCAAGGCGTGGACGGGTCGAAGTGGGTGGAAAGTTTGCTTACCGGTCTGCCTGGCGGTCAGCTGGGCTTTTTGATCGTCGTGAATATTTTGGTGTTCGTACTGGCCTTCTTCCTGGACTTTTTTGAGCTGGCCTTCATCATCATTCCTTTGATCGGTCCGGTCGCGGAAAAGTTGGGCATTGACCTCGTATGGTTTGGCGTACTGTTGGCCGTGAATATGCAAACCTCGTTCATGCATCCGCCGTTCGGTTTTGCGCTGTTTTATCTGCGCAGCGTGGCTCCGCAAGAGGATTACATCGACAAAGTGACGAAGAAGCCAATCAAGAAAATCACGATTGAGCAGATCTATTGGGGGGCAGTGCCGTTTGTGATCATCCAGGTCTTGATGGTGGCCCTGATCATTGCCTTCCCTTCC
>CAIWRE010000419.1 GCA_903914985.1 uncultured beta proteobacterium
CAAACGAGGCCAGCATGGCGCCGCCTCCGGGCAATATGCCCAAAGCCGAACCCAGGAAAGTTCCGCGCAAAACCGGCGCCACGATGCGCTTGAAATCTTCTTTGCCGAGCATCAGACCGGAGACCTTTTTCATCACCAGATCGCGTGTCTGGTCATGCTCGAGATTGCGCACGATCTCGCCAATGCCGAACATGCCCATCGCCACGATGACGAAGTTGATGCCGTCGGCCAACTCAGGCCTGTCGAAGGTGTAGCGCGCCACGCCTGAGTTGACGTCCGTGCCCGCCAGACCGAGCAGCAGGCCCACCAGGACCATGCCGATCGCGTGCAGCAGCGAGCCGCTGGCCAGAACCACCGAGGCCACCAGGCCCAGCACCATCAACGAGAAGTACTCTGCCGGCCCGAACTTCAACGCCAGGTCAGCCAACGGCGGCGCAAACAGCGCCAACAAGACCGTTGCCACCGTGCCCGCAAAGAACGAGCCCAGGGCCGCCGCGGCAAGCGCCTTGCCGGCCTGCCCGTTTCGGGCCATCTGGTAGCCATCAATCGCGGTCACGACCGAGGACGATTCGCCGGGCAGATTGACCAGAATCGCCGTGGTCGAGCCGCCGTACTGCGCGCCGTAGTAGATGCCTGACAGCATGATCAAAGACGAGATCGGCGGCAGCCCGAAAGTGACCGGCAGCAGCATGGCGATGGTGGCGACCGGCCCCAGGCCCGGCAGCACCCCCACCGCCGTACCCACGAACACGCCAAGCAGGCAGTACAGAAGGTTGGTCAGCGTGAAGGCGGTTTCAAGGCCCAGGCCCAGGTTGCTGAGAATTTCCAAGGCAAGTCCCTGCTCAGAACTGAAGCCAAGGCCCGAAGACTGCCAAGGGCAGTCCGAGCAATTTGACAAACACCAGCACCGCAAAACCCGCCATGGCCAAGGCCAGCAGCAGCGCCTCGTGCCACTTGAACTGCGGGCTGGCATAGGCGCTGACCATGATCAAGACCACTGCGGCTAGCGCCAGTCCAGCACCGCGCATGAGCACACCAAACAGCACGACGGCAGCCAAAACAATGAACAGTTCCTTGAGGTGGAACTTCTCGATTTGTTCACCCACGCGCTTGAAGGATCGAAAGACCGCGATGCCTCCGATGATGCTCAAGAGGCCACCCAACACCGTCGGAAAGTAGGCCGGCCCCATCTTCCCGGCGGTGCCCATCGCGTAGTCGCGGCCGATGACAACCGCCGACAGACCCACGACCAGAAAGATGATGCCGGTCCAGAAATCCTTGGGGTGCTTGATCACAGTCGACATGGACTGACCTTTGCCTTTTGCAGCAAAGGATGCGCTTCGCGTGCGTCCATCAGTCGGCGTAAACGCCGGCCTTCTTGATGATCGGGCCCCACTTGTCGATTTCCGCCTTCAGGTGGGCCGCCAGCGCTTCAGGCGTTGCGCGGCTTTCAGCGACGGGCTCGGTGCCCAAAGCTTCAAAGCGCTCTTTGACGGTCGGATCCTTCAGGGCTATCTTCAGCGCCTTGTCCAGCGTGTCGATCACGGCCTTGGGCGTGTCCTTCGGGGCATACAGCCCATGCCACACCACCACTTCGAAACCGGGAAGCCCGGCTTCATTCATCGTCGGAATGTTGGGCAGCGAGTTCACCCGGGTCTTGGTGGTGACGGCGTAAGCCTTGATCTTGCCGCTCTTGATCTGGCTGGTGGTGTTGGTGGTTTGGTCGCACATCAGATCCACTTGTTTGCCCAGCAGATCGTTCATGGCGGGGCCGGTGCCCTTGTAGGGCACGGTGGTCAGGTCGGTTTCGATGGCCGACATGAAGAGCATGCCGCACAGGTGCGACGCGGATCCCAGGCCGGCGTTGGCGTAGGTGACCTTGTCCTTGTGGGTCTTCACGTAGGCCAGCAACTCCTTGAGGTCCTTGGCAGGAAAGTCTTCACGGGCCACCAGGGTCATCGGAACGTCGGTGATCATGCCAATGGGCTCGAAGCTGTTGATGGCGTCGTAGCTCAACTTTCGGTACAGCGCCGGCGCCGTGGACTGGCCGATGTGGTGCAAGAACAGGGTGTAGCCATCGGGAGCAGCTTTGGCCGCACGCGCCGCGCCGATCGTGCCGCCGGCGCCGCCCACGTTCTCGATGATCAACTGCTGCTTGAGCGTGTTGCCCATCGACTGCGCCACCAGACGCGCCACCGTATCGGTCGGGCCGCCAGCCGCAAACGGAACGATGACCGTGATGGTCTTGTCGGGATAGGTCTGGGCTTGAGCCGAAAGTGGAGCTATAGCGCACAGCACGGCTGCGCTCACCACAGCTTTGACGAGGCGAAAGGTCATGTTCGTTTCCTTTGACGGACGGGGTTGTCGGCAGACGATCGTTGCGTTGGGAATGTTCCACCGTAGACCGGGCTTTGGCAATTGTGGGTTTCCGGAGGGCTGACCCTGTGCATGCCCGTGTGGACGGTGATGTGGCCGACATGCCCAGGCGCATGTTCTGCTGGGCGGTCATGACTCATGCGGTTTTGTAAGGCAAGGTAAATCCAGCCTGGATAACTTCCCAGGCCCGTCGCCAGCAGTAACTGCCCACCGCCAGATACCCAGAAATCGCGGTTGAAGCAGGCCACCTGGTTTACGTGTGCTTACGCAGTCGATCGAATACGTCGGCACATTGGCGTTGGCGTGGCCTTGGCACCGTTTTGCAAGCAGTGCGCCGCTCCCCATGGCCCTTTAACTTGGACACATCATGACGTCACCGCATCCCCTTCGCGCCGCCGCAGCCTGGCTGTTGGCTGGTTTTGTCGCAGCGCCCGCCATGGCGCATGGATTGATTCAAGACCCGCCCTCGCGCAATTGGTTTTGCGGGTTCGTCACCAAACCACACGAAATTGGGACGGCGGCCGCCAGATACCCTGAATGTGGCGGGGCTTTTTCGAGTATCTCCAACACCACCGGCGGCTATCAATTCATGAGCGTGCTGACCCACGCCCGTGGCCGCGCAGCGGTGGCCCCGCTGCCCACCCACGTGTGCGGCTTCAATTCTGAAACCTTCAACAACGGTGCCACCCCGTGGGATGCGGCCATCAACTGGCCCACCACGCCGATCGCCGCAGGACCCAAGGTCTTCACCTGGAACATTTCCTGGGGGCCGCACTTTGACGACACCGAAGAGTTCCGCTACTGGATCACCAAGCCCGATTTCAAGTTCATGGTTGGCAAGCCACTGACGTGGTCTGACTTTGAAGACGCACCGTTCTGTGTGGAAACCTACAAGGACACCGCGCCGACGGCCAACCCAGACGTGACGACAGACAAGGCGGCCACCTTGTTCAAGACCACCTGCACCGTGCCCGCACGCACCGGCCGCCAGGTGATCTATGGCGAATGGGGCCGCAACCAGTACACCCTGGAGCGTTTCCACAGCTGCATGGACGTGGTCTTTCAAGGCGGTGATGCCGGCGTTGGCGGTGGTGCGCCAGTGGCTGTCAAGGGCAACATCGTCACCCAGCCCTATGTGGGCGCCAATGTGACGGGCGCTGCCACGGTGCTGCTCGATGGCCGTGGCTCGACGGGCACGAACCTCACCTACCGCTGGTCGGTGAGCGCACCGAACAACAGCCTGTACACCCTGGAAACGCCCAACGCAGCCACCACCAACTTGCGCATGGGCAGCCCCACGGCAGACCAGAGCGTGCAAGTGGCCTTGATGGTGTCCGGCGGCACGGCCACTGACAACACCAGCGTGTCGTTCACGCACAAGCCCGCCGCAGTCACGTCGATGTGGCGTGACCTCGGCGCCTTGACGGCATCGACACGTGTGCTGAAGGCCGGTGACACCGTGCAGTTGCGGGTGGTTTCCAGCACGGGTACGGACACCTTCTTGCCGGCAAGCCCGCTGACGATCACGCCCGCCAACGCCGCAGCGACTGCCTGGCCGGTGGCTCTGGCCAACGCCGTCAACTCGGTGGCCGGCAGCGCCGTGCGCCTGGGCGTGTTGGGTGCTGGCGACCAGGTCACGCCGGCTGCCAGCGGCACGGCCAACCGCATTTACGCCACCACGGCTTCCAATGTCGGCAGCGGCTTCTTGATGGTCACATCGGCACCGCTCGGCGCCGGCGGCGTGAGCGCCAGTTACACCGTGTTCAACGACTGGAAGACGGGTTACTGCGCCAATGTGGCGGTCAAGAACAACGGCACCACCACCATGACCTGGGCCAGCACCCTGAAAGTCGAAGGCACCATCAGGAACTTCTGGAACGGCGCCAACTGGAAGCAAACGGGCAACACCGTGAGCTTCGCGGGCCCGAGCTGGGGTGCCACCTTGGCACCTGGTGCTTCGTACCTGTCGGCAGGCTTTTGCGCCTTGCGCTGAGCTGGACTTGGCCCACCCCGCCTGACCCCATTGACCGCAAAGAACCCCGCTGAAAACGAGGATCTTTGAACAAGGCGCCGGGTGTCATGTGGTGCTGGCAACTCGCGCCGAGCGGGCATGGCTGGAGTCACGTGGTCATCTG
>CAIWRE010000420.1 GCA_903914985.1 uncultured beta proteobacterium
ACGCCTGCGCTGGGCACGCGCGACGCCATGCTGGCCATCGTGTTGGGCTCGGCACTGGGTGCGGGCCTGCTGGCATGGACGGCGCACATTGGCGCGCGCACGGGCTTGAGCAGCGCGGGCATCATGCACCACACGTTTGGCAGCCGCTTTGCGCGCTTGCCGGTGCTGCTCAATATTGCGCAACTGGTGGGTTGGACGACGTTTGAGCTGGTCATCATGCGCGACGGCAGCGTGGCCATTGCCAAAGACGCGCTGGGCTGGGACGCCTCGGGTGTGGGTGGCACGGTGGCGTTTACCGTGCTGTGGGGTGCGGTGCTGGCGCTTTTGCTGGCCGGCTCTATGGTCACGCTGGTGCGCAAGACGCTGTCGCGCTACGCACTGCCGCTGGTGATTGCATCGCTGCTTTGGCTGAGCTACCAGTTCGGCGCACGAGCGCAAGCCCAGGGCTGGGACGTCTTTTGGGCCCGCGCCGGGGACGGCAGCATGGGCTGGCCCGTTGCCTTGGACCTGGTGATTGCCATGCCTGTGTCGTGGCTTCCGCTGGTGGCAGATTACGCCCGCTTTAGCAAGAGCCCGCGCGGAGCACTCACTGGCACCTGGACGGGTTACGCCGTGGCCAATGTGTGGTGCTACGCGCTGGGCTTGCTGGTGGTGAGCGTGGCCGCGCCAGGTGCCGACCTGGTGAGCGTGCTGCTGCTGGCCCAGGGCGGCTTGGTAGCGCTCAGCCTGATCTTGGTGGACGAGATTGACAACGCCTATGGTGACGTGCACAGCGCGGCTGTCAGCGCCCACAGCCTGCGAGCCCGCTGGTCGGTGCGCGGTGCGGGGCTGGCCATTGCAGTGCTCTGCACCGGCTTGGCGCTCGTGCTGCCCATGCACGACCTGGAGCCTTTTTTGCTCTTGCTCAGCTCGGTGTTTGTGCCTTTGTTTGGCGTGATTTTGGGGCGCATGGGCTTGCCCGGCAGCGCTGGCGCAACGCGCCACAAAACCATCGACGGGAGTGCGGCACTGCTTTGGATAGTGGGTATTGCGCTCTACCACGCCATCAGCCAATGGGCACCTGGGTTCGGTGCGGCCTTGCCGACGCTGGCGGCGACTTTGCTTGGGGCTTGGTTGACGCGCGAGAAATAGGCGTCAATACACTGCGTCGTGGTCGCCCACGTTGACCGGAATGATGTGCTGGTCTTGGATCAGCAGCTCCAGTGTGATGCGATAAGACAGGTTGATCGACACCGAATGCAGGCCCTCCAACTTGCCATGCAAGGCATGCAGACGCAGCGATGGGTGGTGGGGGTTGGCTTCTAGAAGCAGCAGGGTCTTGAGGTAATGGGTGCGCAGCGCCGGGTGCAACTTCAAGAATTTGGCAGCACGGCGGTTGTACTGCTCGGTAAATACCAGTGCGTAGGGCATTGGCGGACGCGCTTACATGGCGTCTAAGCGATTCAAATGCTCTTGCGGCGACTCTTGCACCATGCGCCCTGCAGCCAAGTCCGCGCGCGTTTCGGCCAGCGCGGCGTCCAGCTCGCAGCCCCGCAGATATTCATACTGCGCCACTTCCATCACCACGAAGCGGTCTTTACCACGCACTGACACCACCGCTTCAGGCGCGTCGCTCAGCGCGAGTTCAATCGCGGAAATGCCTTTGGTCTTGAGGTCGTTGGCGCTGATGTAGTTCATGATTGCAATGCAATAGTTCGATGAATCGTACTATTGATCGTACGCTACATAGCGTGCTTTAGCAAGTGCATCGCCACCGGCGCAAAGCCATGGTTGAGCGGCCCGCTGCCATGGCCGGTGCGCACGGTGGCGCCATGCTCCAGCGCGCCGCGCACATAGGTGCGTGCCGCTTCCACGGCTTGCACCAACTCCAAGCCGAGCGCCAGGTGCGCGGCAATGGCGGAGGACAAGGTGCAGCCGGTGCCGTGGGTGTTGGCACTGGCAATGCGCGGTGCGTGCATCCAATGGCGCAGGCCCTGCTGGGTCAGCAGCAGGTCATGCACCTGCTCGCCCGCCAGATGCCCACCCTTGAGCAGCACGGCTTTGGCGCCCATGCTCAGCAGCTCTTGTGCAGCGCGTTCCATGTCGTCCTGGCTGGTAAGCGGACGACCCACGAGTAGTGCCGCCTCGTCCAAGTTGGGCGTGACCACCGCCACGCGGCCAAACAGGTGTTGGATCAGCGCCTGCACCGCAGGCTGCTCAATCAGCACCGCGCCGCTGGTGGCCACCATGACCGGGTCGAGCACGACGTGCGGCAGTTGGTGGCGGTCTATGG
>CAIWRE010000421.1 GCA_903914985.1 uncultured beta proteobacterium
ATTTCGCAAAAACCGCATGGATTTCACCGATGTGGCGGGGCGGTGGAAACCCCGATCTTTTGTTTTTGGACCCGCCTTTGCGGATGCGAGGATGTCCACACAGAGGTGTTTGGTGGATTTTATATATCAATATAAGTATATAAAATGTATTTGAAATGCATTTTTAGAGATAAAAACGGCGAATTACGTTTGTGTTATTTAGTGACAAAAATGTGGAAACTACTTAAATTGACAGATTCGTCAATTTAAAATGTTCCGACAAAGCTCTTATTGCCGCTCTCCCATGAACTAGCGTTTTCCCTTTGACTGATCCAATCCGCCCTCCTCTGCAGCGCCCTTCGAAGTGGCGTGCGCTACTCGCGCGCGCCCGGGGATTGCTGTCTTCGGCGCAAGTGGATGTCACGCGGGCCAGCCTGCAGCTTGCCTTGCTGTATGCGGTGGTGGAGCAGGCGCGGGCGGCAGTGCGGAGCGAGCTGCCGGAAGTACCGGGTGAGTCGCCGGATGCCGCGCTGGCCGCCGCGGACGAGGGTCTTGAATTAGCGCAGGGCGACGGTCCGGATGCCGGGTCCGACACAGACGACAAGCAGCCTTCTACCGCGGTCACGGAGGCTGCGGGCGATGCGCTGGACGCTGCAATTTCCGCCGCCCAAATCCGGGATTTGATTGACGAGGAACTCGGTGTCAGCGCCCAGGCCCGTGGCCTGAGCTCCGAGCAATTTGCCGCCATCACCCGGGAGTCCCAAGGGTCTGCAGCCGTGGCCTCCTCGGAGCCGGGTGAAGGCCTGTTGGGTAAATCTTTCCCTGGCTTTGACGGCTTGGGCTTCCCGCAAGTATCCGGCGTGATGCTGGGTGGTGCTGTGCTGGGCGGTCTGGGCTTGGCGCTGGGCGGTGCAAGTGCCGGGACGGTCGCGACCCACGTGGCGCTCAACGCCATCGGCATCGTCGCTGATGGCTACATCTCCGGCGCCACCGTCAAGCTGCTGGACGCCCAGGGCCGCGTACTGGCGACCACCACCACCGATGCCACCGGCCACTACGAGTTCTCAGCGGACTTGATGAAGCAGGCGTCGCAGATTTGGGCGAGCGGCGGCAAGGACATCTCTACGGGCCTGGACTTCAAAGTCGAATTGCGCGCGCCGGCCAACTCGACGGTGGTCAACCCGCTGACCACGCTGGTGCAGAGCTACCTCGACGCCCACCCGGGTCTGGGTGCCGAGGCGGCCGCGGCAGCAGTGAAGAAGGCACTGGGCATTGCCGACAGCGTGAATCTGCTCACCACGGACCCCATTTCGCAGGCGACGACGCTGTCCGGCGCAGAAAAGCAGCAAGCCATTGAGTTGCAAATCAAGGCGGCACAAATTGCCAATTTGCTGGTCTCCGGTGCCGCGGCGCTCATGTCGTCCAATGTCGAGCTCAAGGTCGATACGGCCATGGGCAGCATTCTTGACCAGCTGACTGCTCAAATTTCCCGTGCTGTGGCGCAAGCCAATGGCTCCGTCCTGGCGCTTGGCAATGCAACACTGATTGGTGATGTGCTTGCGGGTTCGGTGCAGGCGCTGAACGACTCTGCGCTGGTG
>CAIWRE010000422.1 GCA_903914985.1 uncultured beta proteobacterium
CGGTCCGTTTTTTGATGTGAAGTTTTGCCCGACAGGCGGCGTGACCTCAGGCAATGCCTTGGAGTTTTTGAGCCTGCCCAACGTGGCCTGTGTGGGCGGTTCGTGGCTGGTGCCCGCCGATGCGCTGGCTCAAGGCGACTGGGCACGCATCGAAGCGCTGGCCCACGAAGCCAGCCAGATTCAGCGCAAGCCCTGATCCGCCGTGTATTCAGCCCGCTGAATCAACTCGATTTTGTAGCCGTCGGGGTCGGTCACAAAGGCAATATGGGTGGTGCCGCCTTGGACCGGGCCCGGTGCGCGCGTCACATTGCCTCCGGCAGCTTTGATGCGGTCACAGGCGGCATAAATGTCGCTCATTCCCAGGGCCACATGGCCGTAGGCTGTGCCCAGCTCGTAGCTTTCCACGCCCCAGTTGTAGGTGAGCTCCAGCTCGGCGTGGTCAGGGTTGCTGCCAAAACCCACGAAGGCCAGCGTGTATTTGTACTCAGGGTTGTCCGAAGTGCGCAGCAGTTTCATGCCGATCACCTGGGTGTAGAAGTCGATAGAGCGCTGGAGGTTGCCGACGCGCAGCATGGTGTGGAGGATTTTCATGGCGCCGATTGTGAACCAATCGCCATCGGCAACAATGGGAGCCTTCACAACGCCGGAGCCCATTGCATGCGCCAGTTTGCCAAAACCGTTTTATTCACCGACACCGACGGCCGCGCCCGATTCAAAGAGGAATGGGTGGCGCTGGACCGGGGTACGCCGCAGTCCATGCTGTCGGAGGTGTTTGCCAGTGGCGGCTACCAGCTGCGCACCAGCCCGGTCGGATTTCGCAGCGAGTTTCATTGCACCGGCGCGCCGCAGTGGGTGTTCATTCTGGGTGGCCAAATGGAAATCGGTCTGCAGGGTGGGGTGTCACGCGTGTTTGGCCCGGGCCAGCACTTTTTTAGCGCCGACTTGCTGCCCGAAGGCGCGAGTTTTGACCCTGCCGTCCACGGCCACTGGAGTCGGCAGGTGGGGCCGGACCCCTTGGTAACCTTGTTCGTCAAGGCATAAAAAAGGGCTCCCTGGAGCCCTTTTTTTCGCGTGGAAGCGGGGGTTTAACGCCCTGCAGGCCCACGGTTGCCACCCGGGCCGCCGCGTCCACGGCCACCGCCGCCACCGCCACCGCCGCCACCGTTGCCACGGGGGCCTTGGCCGCCGTAGCCACCACCACCACCACCACCACCATTGCGGTTGCCTTGGTAGCCACCGCCACGGCGTGCGCCGCGCTCGGTCATCAGGTCCACGCTGGTGCGCATGGGGTCAGGTTGGCCACCGGGTGCGCGCGGCACGCGGGGTTCGCTGGGGAAGCTGGACATGCGGTCAGGTGCCATGCGCGGGCGCGCTGCGTGCGCGTCGTGCGAACGTGGGGGTTGGTCTTCGTGGCGGCCGGGGCCGTCGTCATCACGCGGAAAGCCACCAGCGCGTGGCGCATTGCGCTGGCCGCGCGGCGGGCCGTTGCGTCCACCACCGCCGCCTCCATTGCCACCACCACGGGGGCCTTGGCCTTGGCGTTGACCGCCACCACCGCCATTGCCGCCCGGGCCTTTGCTTTCACGTACGCGTTGCAGCATTTCTGTGCGGGCGGCTTTGGCGGCCGCCTGCATCACATCGCGGCTTGGGGGCTTGCCTGCGCCGCCCCAAATGGTTTGGCGACCCATGGCAATGGGTTCGGCTTTTTCGCCGGGTTCGGGCGCAAAGCCTTCGACCACCACGACTTCAATGTTTTGCTTGGTAAAGCGCTCAATGTCCTGCATGAAGCCTTCTTCGTCCAGGCAGACCAGGTTGACGGCCGCGCCATCGGCACCCGCGCGGCCGGTGCGGCCGATGCGGTGCACATAGTCTTCGCTCACATTGGGGATTTCGTAGTTCACCACGTGCGGCAAATCGTCAATGTCGATGCCGCGCGCAGCAATGTCGGTCGCAACCAGTGCACGCACTTCGCCGCTTTTGAAACCCGCCAAAGCCTGGGTACGGGCGGCCTGGCTCTTGTTGCCGTGCAGCGCCATGGCAGAGATGCCGTTCTTTTCCAAAAACTCGGCCACATTGTTGGCACCAAATTTGGTGCGGGTGAACACCAGCACCTGGCTCCAGTTTTGGGCGTTGATGATGTGCGCCAACAAGGCTTTTTTCTTGCCACGACCCACCGGGTGAATGACCTGGGTAATGCGCTGCACCGTGGTGTTGCGGGGTGTGACTTGCACGCTTTGCGGGTTTTTGAGCAGGTTGTTGGCCAGCTCGCGGATTTCGTCGCTGAATGTGGCTGAGAACAACAGGCTTTGTTTGTCGCGCGGCACCATGGCCAACACTTTTTTCACGTCATGGATAAAGCCCATGTCC
>CAIWRE010000423.1 GCA_903914985.1 uncultured beta proteobacterium
CGAGCTCATCCCCACGGCCAAGGCCTTTCAGCTGATGACCTTGCTGCGCGGTCTGGATGTGGAAGAGCTCTCCAAAGCCGAACTCACTGGAGAGTGGGAATACAATCTCGCGCTGATGGAGCAAGGCAAGCTCAAGCGCGAGGTGTTTATGGCGGAAATTGCCGCCATGACCGAGCGCATGGTGCGCAAAGCCAAAGAGTACGACCGCGACACCATTCCAGGGGATTACGCCACGCTGTCAGCGCCTTGCCCCAAGTGCGGCGGTATCGTGCGCGAAAACTACCGCCGCTACACCTGCACCGGCGCCACAGGCAATGAAGAAGGCTGCGGCTTTTCCTTTGGCAAATCACCTGCCGGGCGCACCTTTGAGCTGGCAGAAGTCGAGCAGTTCATGACCGACCGCAAGATCGGGCCCTTGGACGGTTTTCGCAGCAAAGCCGGTTGGCCGTTCACGGCAGAGATGGTGATTAAGTTTGACGATGAGACCCGGAACTACAAGCTGGAGTTCGACTTTGGTGACGACAAAGCGGGCGAGGAATCGGGTGAACTGATTGATTTTTCGCAACAGCAATCCTTGGGCGCCTGCCCCAAGTGCGGCGGCAGCGTGTTTGAACATGGCAAAAACTATGTGTGCGCGCGCTCGGTGCCCACGCTGGAACAGGCCACACCCAGCTGCGACTTCAAGAGCGGCCAAATCATCTTGCAGCAACCCATTGCCCGCGAGCAGATGGAGAAGTTGCTGGCCACCGGCAAAACCGATTTGCTGGACAAATTTGTCAGCATGCGCACACGCCGCGCCTTCAAGGCCATGCTGGCCTGGGACGCGGCGGCCGACAAAGTGAACTTTGAATTTGCACCCAGCAAATTTCCGCCACGCAAAACTGCTGCGGGCACGCCCGCCACAACAAAAGCCGCTGTTGCCAAAACTGCGGCCAAGACGCCCGCGAAAAAAGCAGCCGCGAAAGTAGCGGCTAAGAAAGCACCGGCCAAAAAGGTCGCCGTCAAAACCGCCAAAGCCCCGCGCAAAACCACCGCCGCCAGCGCCAAGCAGCCCAGCGCCGCTTTGGCTGCCGTGATCGGTGATGTGGCCGTGGCGCGCACCGAAGTGATTCGCCTGCTGTGGGACTACATCAAGGCCCAGGGACTGCAAGACCCGGCCAACAAGCGCACCATCCATGCTGACGCCAAGTTGCAGGCCGTGTTTGGCAAGCCGACGGTGGACATGTTTGAGCTGGCCGGCATTGTCGGCAAGCACCTGAGCTGAGCACGCCGCAATGCAATTCACTGAAATCGACGACGACTCCGAGCACAGCAGCCATACCCCGGCTGAACGTGCCAAAGCAGCCTCACGCACGACCTGGGTGAGTGTGGTGGTCAACATCGTTTTGTCGGCCACGCAGATCGCGGTGGGCGTGTGGGCCAAGTCCCAGGGTTTGGTGGCCGATGGCGTGCACTCGCTCTCAGACCTCGTGGCCGACTTTGTCGTTCTGCTGGCAGGTCGCCAGAGCCAAAAAGACGCGGACATCGACCACCCCTATGGCCACCAGCGTTTCGAGAACGCAGCCTCGCTGGTGCTGGGCCTGCTGTTGCTGGGCGTGGGTGCGGGCATGATTTGGTCTGCGGTTGGCAAGCTGGAAACGCCTGCGAGCATTCCCACCGCCCACCCGGTGGCGCTGTGGGTCGCCCTGGCGGCGTTGGCGGCCAAGGAACTGCTGTTTCGCTACATGTTGCGTGTGGCCAAGATGGTCAAGTCGAGCATGCTGGTGGCCAACGCCTGGCACGCCCGCTCCGACGCCGCATCCAGCCTGGTGGTGGGCCTGGGGCTGATCGGCAACCTGATGGGCTACCCCATGCTGGATCCGATTGCGGCGCTGGTCGTGGGTCTGATGGTGGGCCGGATGGGCTGGAACTTTGGCTGGGACGCGCTGCACGATCTGATGGACCGCGCCATCGACGAAGAAGAGGTGGAAGCCATCCGCGCCACCTTGCGTGAAACGCCTGGCGTTGCGGGGGTGCATGACGTGCGCACCCGAAAAATGGGCGACATGGTGGTGGTGGACGCGCACATTGAAGTGGACGCCAACCTCACCGTGGAAGAAGGCCACAACATTGCGGTGGCCGCGCGCGCCGCCGTCATGCGCCGCCACCGCGTGCTCAACCTCATGACCCATGTGGACCCGGCCCAGCGCCACGACGCGGACCACGACGCGGTTCTGCACTAACTACTTTTTTGATCGGCGTTTTATGCACCGGACCATTTTTGATACCCCGGTGGTGAACACCGTACTGCGCGGGTTTTCGCTGGCCTTTCTCAAACTCACCGGCTGGAAAGTGGTGGGCCAATTGCCCCCCAATGGCCGTGCCAGCGTGCTGATTGCCGCACCCCACACCAGCAACTGGGATTTGCCCTACACCCTGATGGTGGCCTTTGCCTTGCGCCTGAACATTTACTGGATGGGCAAAGAGCAAATCTTCAAGCCCCCGTTTCGCGGGCTGATGATGTGGCTGGGCGGCATTCCCATCCGCCGCGAAAGCGCCAACAACGTGGTGGCTGCCTCTGTCGCCGCGCTGCAGGCCGCCGATGGCCCGCTGCAACTGGTGGTGCCGCCGGAGGGCACACGCAGCAAAGCGCGTTACTGGAAAACCGGTTTTTATTACATCGCCACCAGTGCCCAGGTGCCCATCGTGATGGCCTTTATGGACTATGGGCGCAAGGTCAGCGGCTTGGGCCCGGTGTTTGAGCCCACGGGTGACATTGAGGCGGACATGGTGGCCATCAAGGCCTTTTACGCGCCCTTCCAAGGCAAGAACCCGGACCAGTTCTAGGCCGGACCAATCCTGAAGCTCAGTGCTTGGCGGCTCGCGTCGTAGCCAAGAGGCTGTCGGTATAGGCAATCGCCAGCGCGCTGAGCAAAAAGGTGATGTGGATGACGGTCTGCCACATCAACACCTTGACGTCATAGTTGGCGGCGTTGATGAAGGTTTTCAGCAAATGGATAGAGCTGATGCCGATGATCGCCATGCCGAGTTTGACCTTGAGCACCGAGGCGTTCACATGGTCCAGCCATTCGGGTTGGTCCCGGTGGCCCTCTAAATCCATGCGGCTGACGAAGGTTTCATAACCGCCCACGATCACCATGATCAACAGGTTGGAGATCATGACGACGTCAATCAGCGCCAGCACCACCAGCATGATGAGCGTCTCATTGAGCGCGGTCAGCGGCGCATTGGCCTGGTAGCCCGCGCTTTCCACCAGCGCCTGCAGTGCGGTCTGGCTGCCAAAGGCCGCCTCGAGCAGGTGCACCAGTTCCACCCAGAAATGGAACACATACACACCTTGTGCCGCGATCAGCCCCAAATACAAGGGTAACTGCAGCCAACGGCTGGCAAAAATCAGCCGTGGCAGCGGGCGCAAGGGCGCGGGTGGCTTGGACGAGGCCATGTAGACGCCTTAGGCGCTGACGACGCGCACCATTTCCAGGCACTTGTTGGAGTAGCCCCACTCGTTGTCGTACCAGCTCACGACCTTGATGAAGGTACCGTCCAACGCAATGCTGGCGTCGGCATCAAAAATCGAGGTGCGGGCGTCGCCGCGGAAGTCGGTGGCCACCACTTTGTCTTCGGTGTAGCCCAACACGCCCTTCAACGCGCCCTGGCTTTGGGCTTTCATCTCGGCGCAAATCTCGGCCAGCGTGGCGCTGGTATTGAGTTCGCAGGTCAGGTCCACCACCGACACATCGCTGGTGGGCACACGGAAGGACATGCCAGTGAGCTTTTTGTTGAGTTCCGGAATCACCACGCCCACCGCCTTGGCCGCACCGGTGCTGGAGGGGATGATGTTTTCCAAAATGCCGCGTCCACCGCGCCAGTCTTTGTTGCTGGGGCCGTCCACCGTTTTTTGGGTGGCGGTCGCAGCGTGCACCGTGGTCATCAGGCCACGTTTGATGCCCCATTTGTCGTGCAGCACTTTGGCGATCGGTGCCAGGCAATTGGTGGTGCAAGAAGCGTTAGAGACGATGGCTTGACCTGCGTAGGTGGCATGGTTCACGCCATACACAAACATGGGCGTGTCGTCTTTGCTGGGTGCCGACAAGATGACTTTTTTCGCGCCAGCGGCCAGGTGTTTTTCTGCCGTGACCTTGTCCAAAAACAAGCCGGTGGCTTCAATCACCACATCGGCACCGACGTCGGCCCACTTGAGGTTGGCCGGATCGCGCTCTTGGGTCAGGCGAATCTTTTTGCCGTTGACGATGAGCGCACCGTCTTGCACCGACACCTCGCCCTTGAAGCGGCCGTGCACGCTGTCGTACTGCAGCATGTAGGCCAGGTAGTCGGGCTCGAGCAGGTCGTTGATGCCGACGATTTCGATGTCAGAGAAGTTTTGCACCGCAGCGCGAAACACCATGCGGCCAATGCGGCCGAATCCGTTGATACCTACTTTGATTGCCATTTTGGGGCTCCTTGGAAGTGAAAAATTGAAACTGGTTTATTTCTTGCGCTGCAGCGCTGCCTGCACGGTGTCTGCCACGTTCTCAGGCGTGAAGCCGAAGTGGGTGAACAAGACGGGCGCGGGGGCAGATTCGCCATAGGTGTCAATGCCCACGACGGCGGTGACGCCATATTTCCACCAACCGTCGGTGGAGCCCATTTCCACCGCAATGCGGGGAATACCGGCGGGCAGGACTTCCGCTTTGTAGGCGGCGCTTTGCAGATCAAAGGTCGTCGTACTCGGCATGGAGACCACGCGCACTGCAATCTTGCGGGTGGCCAGCAGCTCTTGCGCCTTCAGCGCAAGTTGCACTTCAGAGCCGGTGGCGATGATGACTGCCTGTGCTTTCTTCTTCAGGCCCACTTCTGCCGGCTCGGCCAGCACATACGCGCCTTTGCTGATGGCGTCCAGACCGCTGGCGTTGGGTGCAGCGGCGGAATCCGCCTTGGGTGCGTAGCTGATGTTTTGGCGCGAAAGCAGCAAGGCGGTAGGCTTGTGGGCGTTTTGCAGCGCTACGGTCCAGGCCACTGCCGTCTCGGCCGTATCGCCCGGACGCCAAACGTCCAAATTGGGGATCAGGCGCAGCGAGGCGGCATGCTCAATCGACTGGTGCGTCGGGCCGTCTTCGCCCAAGCCGATGCTGTCGTGGGTGAACACATGGATCACGCGCTGCTTCATGAGCGCCGCCATGCGGATGGCGTTGCGGCTGTAGTCGCTGAACGTCAAGAAGGTGCCGCCGTAGGGAATAAAGCCACCGTGCAGCGCCACGCCGTTCATGATGGCGGCCATGCCGAACTCGCGCACGCCATAGTTGATGTGGCGTCCACCCTGGCCGGCTTCGTTTTTGACCACGGCGCCC
>CAIWRE010000424.1 GCA_903914985.1 uncultured beta proteobacterium
ACGATGCGGAACTCTTGCGGATTGAACTGGCGCGCCTCGCGCAATATTTCGCGAAAAATGTCATACACCACACTGCGTGCGGTTTTGACGATGCCTTTGCCTTCGCACACCGGACACGGCTCGCACAGCATGTGGGCCAGCAGATTTCGGGCGTCACTTACCACCCGGTGGCGCTACCGCTGCGGCGACCACGCTGGATCAACCAGCTGTATTTCGCCACCGCGACCTGGTGGGCGACGCGCCGTGGCTTTGATGTGGTGCACTCGCACGAAAACAGCTGGCACGGCCAGGTGCAGACAGTGCATGTGCTGCCAGTCAAACACAATCTGTTCCACGGCAAGCGTGGTTTTGCGCTGGCCGCACGTTGCTTGAAGGTGCTGACCAGTCCGCGCTTAATCACCTACCTCTGCTTGGAAAGCCTGCGCTATGCGCCGCAGCCCAAGCGCCGTTTGGTGCTGACCTCGCAGGCCTTGTTCAACGACTTTGTCGCCGCCTATCCTGCGGCGCGTTCGATGACGGAGGTGATAGCACCCGGTGTAGCCCACGCACCCGGTGCCTGCAGCCCTTCACAACGGCAAGAAGCCCGCGCCCGCTTGGGTTTGCCCATTGAAGGCCGGGGATTGCTGTTTGTAGGCAATGATTTCCGGAAAAAAGGCCTGCCGGCCTTGCTGAGGGCTCTTGCCACCCTGCCGCAAGAGGTATGGCTTTCGGTGGTAGGGCAGTCGCGGCAGGATGCGGAAATGCGGGCCTTGGCGCAGGACCTGGGTGTGGCAAGTCGGGTGTATTTCTTGGGCATGCAGAGCGATATGGACGTGGTGTACCGCGCGGCCGATCTCTTGGTGCATCCCACCTTGGAAGACACCTATGCCATGGTCGTGCTGGAGGCCATGGCGCATGGCCTGCCGGTGGTGGTGAGTGGCGCACATTGGTGCGGCATCAGTGCGCAATTGAGCGATGGCGTGAACGCCCTGTTACTCAAGAATCCGCAGTCCTACGACGAATTGGCAGCCTCAGTGCTGAGATTGCTGAACGATGCACCAAGCGCTGCGGCCTTGGGCGAGCAGGCCGCTGCCTTTGCTGCACAACGCACCTGGGCGCAAGTGGCTGATCAGCATGCCGCGCTTTACCGGCAGATCGCGCCGCGTTATTCGCAGCGCTGGCTGGTGCTCTCCCATGCCTTCAATATGGACGGCCGCGCCGCGAGCCAAACCATGACCGACAAGCTGCCGCATTTGGAGCGGCAAGGCATCGAATTGGTCATCCTGAGTGGTGTTTCCGGTCGCCACGACAGCCATTTTGAACACTATCAGTTGTGGCCCGCAGGCCCGGCGGGCATCCGTTTTGAATTGCGCCATGTGCTGCGCAAGCACCTGGGCTCAGGTGTGGCTTACCGTGGGGTGATGGTCGCGCTGTCTCTGCCGCTGCTGCCGTTCATGCTGGTCGAAAAACTGTGGCGCCCGGTGGAGAGCTCGTGGTCCTGGTGGTTCAGCGCGTACGCCATGGGGCTGTGGCTGTCGCGGAGTCGTAAGTTTGACCTGATCTATTCCACGGGCGGCGCGTTTGCCGCGCACATCGCAGGTGCGGCACTCAAGCAGGCTACCGGTGTGCGCTGGCTGGCCGAAGTGCACGACCCCATGGTGGTGCCGGGCACCGTGCCACGCACCCCCCAGCAAAAAATGCAGGCGCGGGTAGAGGGCACGATTTGCGCGCACGCTGACGTGGCCCTCTGGTTCACCGACCAGGCTTTGGAGAGTGCGCGTCGCCGGCACCCGGTACTGGGTGAGCGCGGGCACATGATGCTGCCCGGGGTGGATGCACCCCCCTTTGCGCTGCAGCCCTACCAACGGGGTGAGAAATGCATCATCGGCCACTTCGGTTCTTTGTCCGAGACCCGCAATCTGGCAAGCACCGTGGAGGCGCTCGACCTTTTGATGGACCGGCAACCCGAATGGAAGAGCATCGTGGAGCTGCATGTCTACGGCGGCCCGCTGGACCCGGGTCGCAGGTAGCGGTAGCAGGGGCCCGGCACGCCGTGGTGCGGCATTTCGGGCGCATCGAGACCGATCCGGTCAGCGGAAAGAGTGGTCGCGAACAAATACTGCAGCACATGCGCAGCGCCGATGTGCTCTTGCTCTTGCACGGGGTGGAACCGATTTGTGCGGAATACATCCCGTCCAAGCTGTACGAGTATTTGTGGATGCAAAGGCCCATTCTGGCGCTGGTGCACCTCAATGGACAGATGGCAAACGTCTTGTCTGCCTGCGGTCACGCCAGCATACGAACCGACCTGGGTGACACTTCCCGGGCATCCATCGCAGGGCAGCTTGCCAGTGCGCTGGAGGCCCTGCTGGCGCAATGGCAGCGCGGCGAACTGGCGGACAAGTCCTTTGATAACCCGTATTCCACCCGATCCTCGGTGCAGCAGTTGCTGCAATGGGCTGGCGACATGCCATGCGCTTGAAAGCCGCTGACTACCGGGCCGACGTTGACGGACTGCGCGCCGTCGCCGTGCTGAGCGTGCTGGGTTTTCATGCCTTTCCGTCGTTGTTCCCGGGTGGATTTGTGGGCGTGGATGTGTTTTTCGTGATCTCCGGCTATCTGATCACGCGCATCCTGCGCGACGAAATGCAGCATGGCGGCATCCGGATCGGCGACTTTTACGCGCGGCGTGTTCTGCGAATCTTCCCCGCGCTGTTGGTGGTGCTCACGGCTTGTTTGTTGACGGGTTGGTACACGCTGTTAGCGGCTGAATACCAGCAGTTGGGTAAGCATATTTTTGCGGGCGCTTCCTTTCTTTCCAATCTTGCTCTGTGGCAGGAGGCGGGGTACTTCGATGTGCTCTCGGAGAAAAAGCCGCTCCTGCACTTGTGGTCTATGG
>CAIWRE010000425.1 GCA_903914985.1 uncultured beta proteobacterium
CCCACCATGTCAAGGTGGTGCTCTAACCAGCTGAGCTATGCGCCTGAAATTCAGCCCTCAAGTATAGCAGTAGAAATGGCGCTTTTCTCCGCACTGAGCGCTAAGGATCGAAAATGTCAGCCTCAGGCATGCGCACGTAAGCAAGTCCGCAGGCACCCTGCGACATAATTCATGTGGAAGCGCACAGCGCAACATCCCTATTTTTACCAACCCTTGAAGTCGGAGCACACCATGGAAATCGCAGGAAAAGTTTTTATCGTCACAGGCGGAGCATCAGGGCTGGGCGAAGGCACAGCGCGCATGCTCAGCGCCCACGGCGGCACCGTGGTGATTGCCGACATGCAGGTTGAAAAAGGCGAGGCCATTGCGCGTGAAATCGGCGGTGCTTTCGTCAAGTGCGACGTCAGCAGCGAGGCCGATGGCCAGGCTGTCGTGGCCAAAGCCGTGTCTATGGGCAAGCTCATGGGCTTGGTGAACTGCGCAGGTATTGCCCCCGCCGAAAAAACCGTCGGCAAGCACGGCGCTCACAACTTGGGCGTGTTTACGAAGTGCATCACCGTGAATTTGGTCGGCAGCTTCAACATGATCCGCCTGGCCGCAGACGCCATGTGCAAGAACGAACCTGAAGCCACGGGCGAACGCGGCGTGATGATTTCTACCGCCTCTGTGGCAGCTTATGACGGCCAGATCGGCCAGGCAGCCTACAGCGCATCCAAAGGTGGCATTGTGGGCATGACCCTGCCCATCGCCCGCGACCTGGCCCGCAACGGCATCCGCAATATGACGATTGCTCCCGGCATTTTTGGCACGCCCATGATGTTTGGCATGCCCCAGGAAGTGCAGGACTCACTGGCCGCCAGCGTACCCTTCCCTTCGCGCTTGGGCACGCCGCAGGACTACGCCAAACTGGCCCAGCACATTTTTGAAAACGACATGCTTAACGGCGAAGTGATTCGTCTGGACGGCGCCATCCGCCTGGCGCCCCGCTAAGCGCTCAAGCAGCAAACCCGTCATCAGCGGCGATCACAGCGCCGTTGATGAAGTGGCTTTGGTCAGAGCACAGCATGACCAGCAGCGCATCGAGGTCTTGCGGGTGACCGATGCGCTTGCGCGGCAGCATTTGAACCAGTTTTTTGCCGCCTTCGGTTTCCCAGTGGGCGTGGTTGATTTCAGGTCGATGTAGCCAGGGCAAATCGCATTCACATTGATGCCGAATTTGCCCCATTCCACCGCCATGGCCTTGGTCATGTGGACCACAGCCGCTTTGCTCATGCAGTACACGCCGATTTGCGGCAGCACCCTTAGGCCCGCCATGGAAGCGATGTTCACTATGCGCCCGCCGGTAAATCCGCCGGGTGCAGTGCCGCGTGCACGCGCCAGCATGCGCTTACCCACCTCTTGCGCCACAAAAAATGCGCCTTTGGTGTTGGTGTCAAACACATAGTCGTAGTCTTCGGGCGTTACATCCTGCAAGCGCTGGGTGGTGCTCACACCCGAGTTGTTCACCAAGATATCAATGGGCCCCACCTCCGTCTCAGCACGGGCCACAGCGGCTTTGATGGAGGCGATATCGGTCACGTCCAAATCCACAGTGTGGGCACTGCCGCCCTCGCCTTCGATCTCAGCCCTCAGGTCCTTGAGCCTGTCTTGTCGGCGACTTGCCAAAACCACCGCCGCACCCGCGCGAGCCAGGGTTTTGGCGAACTGGGCGCCCAAGCCGCCACTGGCCCCGGTAACAAAGGCAACGCGCCCGGAAAGATCCAACTGATAGGCCATGGGTTTTTCTCCAATAAGTAAATACAAATACCTGAATTGGGTCACTGCGCGACCGAATAAAATGCCCGATCATTATCTAGCGAGCGCTTCATGACCAATCAAGAGATCCTGGCCCAGTTCGGTCCCCGTGAATCGATGGAGTACGACGTTGTCATCGTCGGCGGCGGCCCCGGTGGCCTGTCCACGGCCATCCGCATCAAGCAGCTCGCTGCCGAGACGGGCAAAGAAGTCTCTGTGGTGGTGCTGGAAAAAGGTTCGGAGCCAGGCGCGCATATTTTGTCGGGCGCCATCATGGACCCCAAGGCGCTGACCGAGCTGATTCCCGATTGGAAAGAACGCGGCGCTCCGCTGAACCAAGCCGTGACCGACGACGCCTATGTCTTCCTTGGCGAAAAGTCCGGCTTTCGGGTGCCCAACATGGTCTTGCCGCCCTTCGCTGACAACCACGGCAACTACATCGTCAGCCTGGGTGCGGTCACCAAGTGGTTGGCGGAACAGGCCGAAGCGTTGGGCGTGGAGATTTTCCCCGGCTTTACCGGCGCCGAAATTTTGTACACCGACGATGGCGCCGTCAAAGGCGTGGCCACCGGCAACATGGGCATCAGCAAAGAAGGCGAGCCCATGGACACCTTCCAGCTGGGCATGGAGTTGCTGGGCAAGTACACCGTGTTTGCCGAAGGCGCACGCGGCCACCTGGGCAAGCAGCTGATCGCCAAATACCATTTGGACGAAGGCCGCGATCCGCAAAGCTTTGGCATCGGTATCAAAGAGCTGTGGGAAATCGACCCCAGCCGCCACCAGCCCGGCTTTGTCATGCACACCGCCGGTTGGCCCATGGCCTCAGACACATATGGCGGCGCATTTTTGTACCACCTCGAAGGCAACAAAGTCGCACTTGGCTTCGTGACCGGACTGGGCTACACCAATCCGTACCTCAGCCCCTTTGAAGAGCTGCAGCGTTGGAAAACCCACCCCAACGTGCGCTACTACTTTGAGAACGACAAGGGCGAGGTCACCGCCAAGCGCCTGTCTTATGGCGCGCGCTCCATCAACGCCAGCGGTATCAACTCCCTGCCTAAGACCGTGTTCCCTGGCGGCGCGCTCGTAGGTTGCAACGCAGGCTACTTGAACGTGGGTCGCATCAAGGGCAGCCACGCCGCCATCAAAACCGGCATGCAGGCTGGCGAGGCTGCTTTTGAGGCAGTGACCGCAGGCCGCCAGCACGACGAGTTGAGCGCTTACCCCGCCGCGTTTGAAAAGAGCTGGTTGCACACCGAACTGAACAAAGACCGCAACTTCAAAAACTGGTTCAAGCACGGCCTGACAGTGGCCACCCTGATGAACGGTTTTGAGCAATTTGTGCTGCGCGGCCATATTCCATGGACGCTGCGCCGCGACAAGCCCGACCACGCCTACCTCAAGCCCGCAGCGCAGTGCAAGCCGATCGACTACCCGAAACCCGACGGCAAGCTGACCTTTGACCGACTGAGCAGCGTGTTCATCAGCAATACCAACCACGAAGAAAACCAGCCCGCCCACCTGACGCTCAAAGACGCTTCCGTGCCGGTGAACATCAACCTGGCGACTTACGCGGGGCCTGAGGCGCGCTACTGCCCGGCAGGCGTGTACGAATACGTGAAAAACGACGACAACACCGACCGTCTGCAAATCAACGCGCAAAACTGCGTGCATTGCAAGACCTGCGATATCAAAGACCCCACCCAAAACATCATCTGGGTCACGCCCGAAGGTGGTGGCGGTCCCAACTACGCTGGAATGTAAGACCCGCCCATGAAAAAATACAGCGAAGAGCACGTCTGGGTGGCGCGCGACGGCGACGCGGCAAACACCGCAACCGTCGGCATCACCGTCCATGCCCAAGAGGTGCTGGGTGACGTGGTGTTTGTCGAACTCCCCGCCATCGGGGCATCCGTGGTGGCCGGAGAAAAAGCAGGTCTGGTTGAATCGGTCAAGGCGGCGGCCGATGTATTCACACCCGTCAGCGGTACCGTGATTGAAGTCAACGAAGCCCTGCGTGCCGATCCGGGTCTTGCCAACACCGACCCGCTGGGCAGCGGCTGGTTTTTCAAAGTGCAGCTGGGCAATGCGGCTGAACTGGACGCACTGATGGATGAGCTCGCTTACGCGGGTTTTGCCAACTGAGCTCCTCCGCCGATACCCCCGCCGTGCCCGCGCCGCTGCGGATATGGAGCGTCATCCCGCCGATGACGCAGC
>CAIWRE010000426.1 GCA_903914985.1 uncultured beta proteobacterium
ACCGGCCACCTACGCCGACTGGAGCCGCACCTGGGCGCAAGAGACCAGCGGCAAAGAAAACGAGCTGCGCAGCCCCTACCTGGACCAGGAATTTGACACTGCGCGTGAGCTCGGCGTGATTCCCGCCAACAGCACCAATCTGGGAGGCTCCTGGTCTGCGCTGTCCGAGGCGGGCGAGGCGACCAACCTCAACCTGGCCCACATGTACGGCTATGACGCCACCGATGTGATGGATCTGACCGCTGCCGAGATGCAGGGCCGCCAGGAAGCCTTGCACGCGCTGATGGCACTCAAAAAAGTGGTGCCCGGTTTCGAGAACGCCAAGCTGCGCAACTTTGGCATGACGCTGGGCGTGCGCGATTCGCGCAAGATCATTGGACGCTACAACCTGACCAGCGAAGATGTGCGCAACCAGGCCAAGTTTGAGGATTCGATAGGCATCTTTCCGGAGTTCATCGATGGCTACAACGTATTGATTCTGCCGACCACCGGGCGCTACTTTGAGGTGCCTTACGGCTGCATGGTGCCGCTGGAGGTGAACAACCTGCTGGTGGCAGGGCGCTGTGTGGCGGGCGATATGGTGTCCCACGCAGCCATGCGCAATATGATGGCCTGCACCGTAACGGGCCAAGGCGCTGGTGCGGCGGCCGCGGTGTCAGTGCAGCAGGGCGTGTCCACCGCCGAGGTGAGCCTTGCCGCGGTGCAAGCCGAGTTGCAAAAGCAGGGCGTGCGTCTGCACTGAGGACAACGTGCCTTAAATGGCAGCCGCGTTGCGGAGTGCCTTGGCGAATGCCGAGGTGCCACTCACGCCAATCACCAGTGCCTGCGTCGCGCGGTCGGTCGCGATTTGGAGCATGCGCGCAGCATCCTTCTCGTCATGATCGGGGCTCGGCCAATGGCCGACGCCGGGAATCGCCACAAGCTCAAATTCCAAACCCTTGCTTGCTGCGATGGTCATCACCTGGATGCTGTCGGCACCCGGCTGGTAATCACCGGGCTTTCTGCGCACCTTGTAGGGCAGCTTGAGCGTTGCCAGCGTATGCGCGCAGAGGTTCAGGCTGGCAGCGTCAGCGCACAGCATGGCCATGTTGCCCCAGGTTTGGCCTTGCTGCTGGGCCTGGTGCAGGTGGTGCGCAATAGCAAAAGCCTCATCGCGCAAAGTGCCTTCGTCGATCAGAACAGGCGCACCTGCATCGCGGTAAGCTTTAGGCAGGACCATGGGTTCGTCGTGCGCAGGAATGCCCAGGGCCTGGAGTTGCTCTTCAGTTGGCGTGGCCTGGCTGGTGTCAAAGGCAATGAGCAAGCGCTGTGTGGCGGGGTCCACCATCTGACCCACCAGTTTCAGCCATTCGGGAGCGAAGTCGTGGCCCTCGTCAATCAACACAGCTTGGTATTGGCCTTTTGGAATGCGGCGGCGCTCCACGGCTTGCAGCACACGTTGGACCAGGTTGCTTGGCGTGGCCTCTCCAGGCAGGGGCAAGGGCAGGCCGTAGGTGCTCAGCTGGCGGTAACACCAGTTGTGGAAATAACGTACCTGCACTTTGCTGGCCAGGCCGTTGGCCTCGACATCGGCGCGCAAGGTCACGCTCAGCGGCTCGCTCATGCACAGTACCAGAATGGGTTTGCTGCTGGCGGCGCTGGCGCGCGCCAGTTGTTGGGCACGGTAGGCCAGCAGGGTGGTTTTGCCCGAACCCGCCACACCCATCAGGAGTTGCGGCCCAAGAAGCGGTGCGCGCACCACGTGCTCTTGATCAAGGTTGAGCACGGCCGCGGTATCGGGAGGCGCCGCTTGCGGGTCGCGCAATGCAAACAGCGCCCCGCGCTCGGGAATCCGTACTGCCGGGAACATGTTCCAGAGTATTCTGTCTATGCGCTGTAAGCTGAGCTGGCCTTGTGCCGGAAGGCGCACCATGCCCCACAGGCACTGGGCCAGCCCGGTTGGCGATGCGTCAATCAGCTCGTCCTGGCATACCACCAGTTGCGCTTCGAGGGCCTGATCCAGCCCCGCGCTATTGAACTGCTGGCGCGTGATGCCGGTAAGCACCACGCCATGGCCCATCGCAAGATCGAGCGGACCCGGACCGTCTTCGCCGGTGCACAACAGGCTGGCATCGCGCTCCAGTGCCGATGCAATTTGAATGCTGCAGTGCCGCGCCTGGGCCAAGGGGTTGATGTGCAGCGTGGAGACCTCGCCGGTGCTCAGCACAAAGGCTTGCGGTGTGGCCCGCTCGATCTCATCCGTCTTCCAATCCCGTGTCTCCAGCAGCAGCAGCCCGCGCTGGGGCGACAGCACAACAAAGCCGGCCTGCGTCTGTTTGGGGCCCACGGCGGCGCGGTGCCATACCCGATCCTGATCGCCCAATGCAAGCACAAGGCGCTCGGCCAGCAGCCTATCGCCCGCGTTGTCAAAGGTGCATCGGTGGATGCTGGGAATCAAGATCGCCATAGCCTTTGCCGTGCTTCATTGCCCCTGCGCGAGTGCACGCGTGCGGATGCCGCTGAGGGTCGCCCCTGCGCTCACTTGTTCGGGGTCAGTGCGCAGGTGGATAAGGGTAGGGCGGTCTGCCTGGAAGCCCTGCAGCACCGCCGCGACCAGGCCCCCGGCCGTGTCCACCCGCAGGCCATGGGCACCAAAGGCTTGCGCCAAGGCCGCGAAATCGGGGTTGTGCAGCGCCGTGCCATAAACGTGCTGAGGAAAGTGCTTTTCCTGGTGCATGCGGATGGTCCCGTACATCTGGTTGTCAAACACCACCACCACGATGGGCAGGCGCAAGTGCACGGCGGTGGCCATTTCGTGCGAACTCATCATGAAGCAGCCGTCCCCGGCCAGGCACAGCACATCCCGCGCGGGGTGGGCCAGCTTGGCGGCTATCGCAGCAGGCAGGCCGTAACCCATGGCGCCGCTGGTGGGGGCGAGTTGGCTGCCAAAGCGGCGGTAGCGAAAGTACTTGTGGGCCCAGGTGGTGTAGTTGCCTGCGCCATTGGTAATGACCACGTCCGATGGCAACTGCGCGCGCAGCAGGCCCCAGGACTGCACGAGGTCAATCGCCGTGCCTTGGGCCGCAGGAAAAACAGGCGCAGCAATGGCGGTAAAGCGTTCGAAGCCCTGGCGCAGCGCTTGCACTTGCGGCTGCAGGCGTTGGCGCAGCGCCGGGTCCACCGGCATCGCGGCCAAGGCTTGTGCCAGTTCGGGCATGGTGGCGAGAAGTGCCAAGTCAGGGCGGTACAGGTGGCCCAGGTCGGCCGGCTCGGGCAGGGCGTGCACCAGCTTCTGCTGCGGCTGGGGAATGTCAATCAGTGTGTAACCGGCGCTGGGCACCTCGCCCATGCGGGCGCCCACCAGCAGCAAGAGGTCGGCCTCCTTGACGGCCCGGTGCAGGCCGGCGTCAGCGCCCAGCCCGAGCACACCCACGTAATGAGGGTCGTCGTTGTCGATCAAGTCCTGGCGTCGGAAGGAGCAGGCCACGGGCAGGCCTGTTGCGTGGACAAAGCGGCGCATGTCGTCTACTGCCTGGGCTGTCCAACCACTTCCGCCCAGAACCAGCAAGGGACGATGAGCGGCCGTCAGCATGTCGTGCAGTTGCGACAGCGCCGCCGCGCCGGGTACGGCATGCAGCGGCTGTGCGGGCCGAAGCGCGATGGCCGGCTGAGTCACCCGGGCGCTCAGTACATCCTCCGGCAGCGCGAGTACCACCGGGCCGCGCCGCCCGGCCATCGCCACGTGAAAGGCGTGGCTCACCATTTCTCCCATCCTCTCGCCGTCCTCAATCTGCGCGACCCATTTGCTGACCGGGGCGAACATCTGGCGGTAGTCCACTTCCTGGAACGCCGCACGCTCCATAAACCCGCGACCCACCTGCCCGATGAACAAAATAACCGGCGTGGCATCCTGGTGCGCGGTATGCAGCCCAATGGCGGCTTGGCTGGCGCCGGGTGCCCGGGTGACAAAACAAATGCCCGGACGGCCTGTGGCTTTGGCGTGGGCCTCAGCCATGAACATGGCAGAGCCCTCATGGCGGCACACCACCAGTTGGATGGCGTCGCGGTGGACATACAAGGCGTCGATAGCCGCTAAGAAGCTCTCACCGGGAACGCAAAACACGGTGGTGACGCCCTGTGCCAGCAAGGTGTCTATCAGCAAACTCGCGCCGGTGGATGTCGGGGTGCTAAGCGTCAACGGGATTCTCCAATGGATGGACAGCAGAATTTGCCACAGTGGGGTTTATACCCCCGCCGCCGGGGCGTATTGTGCTTGGCAGCGCCTTCATAATGGCGAACAGCGACCCGGTACATGCCATTTTGATGTCAGGATTTTTATGTCTTACCCCTTGAATGATTCACGCCGCGCGTTATTGGCAACGGTTGCCGGTGGTTTGCTAAGTTCGATGCCATGGCTCGCTTCAGCGCAATCGACTTGGCCCCTCAAGCCCGTGAAAATCGTTGTGCCGTTTGCACCTGGTGGTACCACCGACATCCTGGCGCGTGCGCTTGCGCCAGAGCTGAGCCGTGTGTTTGGCCAGTCATTTTTGGTGGAAAACCGTTCCGGTTCCGGAGGCAATATCGGTGCCGAGCAGGTGGCCAAATCCGCGCCTGACGGCTACACCTTTTTGATGGGCACGGTGGGCACGCATGGCATTAACAAGTCCTTATTTGCCAAGTTGCCTTACGACCCGCAAAAAGACTTTGCTCCTGTCACGCTGGTGGCGGGCGTGCCCAACGTCATGGTAATGAACACCGAGCGTGCCAAAGCGCTGGGCATTACTTCGGTGCCTGACTTCATCCGCTATGCGCGCAGCCATCCTGGCACCCTGAACATGGCATCGAGCGGCAGTGGCACCTCCATCCATCTCGCGGGCGAGTTGTTTAAAGCCTCGACAGGTATCTTCATGACGCACATCCCCTATGGTGGATCTGCACCGGCGCTGCTAGGTCTGCTGTCGGGCCAGGTGGATGTGATGTTCGACAACCTGCCTTCAGCGATGGGGTTTATCAAAGCAGGCAAACTCAAAGCCTTTGCCGTGACCAGCGCCCAACGCTCTGGCGCACTGCCCGATGTGCCCACCATCGCGGAAGCTGCGCCACTTAAAGGATTCGAAGCCACCAGTTGGTTTGGCCTGTTGGCCCCTGCTGGAACTCCTGCGGCCATCGTCAACCGGCTGCAGCAGGAGTGCGCCAAGGCCTTAAGTTCGCCAGACATCAAAGAAAAGTTGCTGGCCCAGGGCGCCGTTCCCAGCGGCAACACGCCACAGGAATTTGCCGCCCTGATTGATGCGGAAATCAAGAAATGGGCGGTCGTGGTCAAGGTCTCCGGCGCCAGCGCGGACTGAAGTGGCTTACGCCCACTCCATTGGTAGCGTTCGCTACCAGTTTGCCGATCTGCGCACTTTGTTGGCGCGTGCCAGTCCGGCACGATCGGGCGACGAACTCAGTGGGGTCATCGCCGGTTCCATGCAGGAACGCGTGGCGGCACAAATGGCGCTGGCGGATGTGCCACTCGCAACCTTTTTGAACGAATGTGTCGTGCCCTACGAGGACGACGAAGTTACCCGCCTGATCCTGGACACCCATGATGCCAAGGCGTTTGCGCCGGTAGCCCATTTCACAACGGGGGACTTTCGCAACTGGTTACTGGGCGACGGGGCGGATGCCACCGCATTGACTGCACTGGCGCCCGGGCTCACGCCGGAAATGGTGGCTGCAGTGAGCAAAATATGCCGATTGCAGGATCTGGTGTTGATTGCACGCAAGTGCGGGGTTGCGACCCGGTTTCGGGGAACGATCGGCCTGCCGGGGCGACTGTCCACCCGGCTACAGCCCAACCACCCCACCGATGACGCGCTTGGTATCGCTGCGGGTTTGCTGGACGGTTTGCTGCATGGCTCAGGAGATGCTGTCATTGGCATCAACCCGGCCACAGACCAAGTGGCGCAGGTGATCAGGCTGTTGCACATGCTGGACGACGTGATCTCCGGTTATGGCATTCCCACGCAATCCTGCGTCCTGACCCATGTCACCAACACCCTGCGCGCCATCGAGCGTGGCGCGCCCGTGGATCTCGTATTTCAATCGATCGGAGGCACGGAAGGCACCAACCGCAGCTTCGGAATCGATCTTGCGATGCTGGCAGAGGCGCGCGAGGCGGCGCTGTCACTGCAGCGCGGCAGTGTCTTTGAAGACGGGCAGCGAGGTGAGCATGTGATGTATTTCGAGACGGGGCAGGGAAGCGCACTTTCCGCGGGTACGCATCGTGGCTGCGACCAGCAAACGATCGAAGCCAGGGCCTATGCGGTGGCGAGGGCGTTCAAACCGCTCTTGGTCAATACGGTGGTGGGATTTATCGGGCCCGAGTACTTGTACAACGGTAAGCAAATCCTTCGCGCAGGACTGGAAGACCACTTTTGCGGCAAGTTGCTGGGTGTGCCAATGGGCTGTGATGTCTGTTACACCAACCACGCCGAAGCAGACTCGGACGACATGGATGCGTTGCTGACGATGCTGTGCACTGCGGGTTGCAATTTCATCATGGGGGTGCCGGGCGCGGACGACATCATGCTGAACTACCAAAGTACCTCTTTTCATGATGCTCTGGTGATGCGCCAAACCTTGGGCCTTCGACCGGCGCCGGAATTTGAATCCTGGCTGCAGCGCATGGAAATCTTTGAAAACACCACGAAGTCGCGCTTGTTGCAGAAGGTGCCCGCGCGGTTTGCAAACACCTTGAAGCAACTCGAGCGCTTCTGATGCCGCCTATGGACCTTGTCACTCCGGAGCCGTGGGACGCCCTCAGGCGCTATACCGACGCACGCATTGCACTGGGACGCGCGGGACACAGTCTCCCGACGCAGGCGCATCTGCAGTTCCAGCTGGCCCATGCCATGGCGCGTGACGCAGTGCATTTTCCCTTCGATGCACAAGGACTGGCGTGTGACTTAGAGCAACAGGGCAATACAACGCTTCTGCTTCGCAGCGCAGCCGCCGGCCGCAATGCTTACCTTCAACGCCCTGATTTCGGTCGCCGCCTGGATGTGCCGTCCCGCCAGCGTTTGAAAGAGCTTTCGTCAGCCAGGACCGGTGATTCGCCGTTCGATTTATCCATTGTTGTCGCCGACGGATTGTCTGCCCAGGCGGTCAACCACAGCGCGGCTCCATTGATCGCGGCTTTGTGCCAGCGCTTGCGCGCCGACGAAACGCAGACCTGGACCCTGGCGCCGATTGCCATCGTGGAGCAGGGTCGTGTGGCGGTCGCGGATGAAGTGGGAGAGCTGATGGGTGCACGCGCCGTGGTCGTGTTGCTCGGCGAGCGCCCCGGCCTGAGCTCGCCTGACAGCATGGGTATTTACCTGAGCTGGTCACCGCGGGTCGGATTGACCGATGCGCAGCGCAACTGCATCTCCAATGTCAGGCCTGCGGGCCTGTCCATCGAGGACGCTGCCGACAAGCTTTTCTACCTATTGCGCCGCGCCAGGGACTTGGGCCTGACCGGAGTAGGTCTCAAAGATGAGTCTGTGCTTGACCGTTCGGCCGTTCCTGGCAATTCGGGGGAGCAACGACAGCGCACACCGTGGCTTGATTGAACCGCTTGTGGACCGGGAACGGCTAGCCCTCCACGACC
>CAIWRE010000427.1 GCA_903914985.1 uncultured beta proteobacterium
GTTGTTGAGCATGTAGCAGTGTTGCAGCATGCCGTAGAGCACGTCGTTGGATTGCTGCAACTCGTTGATTTCCCAGTGGTTGCGTTTCTCAATCAAATGGTCAATGGCCTCGGCAATAGCCCGCTCCGGGTTGCCTCGGGTCAATAAGCTGACCATGCTTTGTGCATAGGTGGCGGCTTGGTTTGGGGCAGTTTCTGGCGGCGTCAGGCCGCTCTCCAGTACGGTGGCTTCAGTCATAGGGTTTCTCCTAGTATGGGTTTCAAAGAATGTGGCCAAAAAGCGAACCACAACCAGATTTCATCCTTTAGAGTGGATCGTGGATACCTACTTTTCAGGGAAATTCGAAAAAGTACACACATATTTGCGACCGGAAACCGTCGATATGCCAAGCCATCCCAATCAAGTTTTTGCGTCTGCTGTCGTGTGTCTGCAGGACTTCACCAGGTTACTTTTCAACTTTTTGCGTGTCAGTCCCAATTACTCATTGGTGGCGCAGCAAGGTGATAAATTGAAGCTGCGCAAACATATGGCGGATGACCAGCGAGCGGCCATTCAGTGTTTCCGGCGCTATGGCGATGTCTATGGCCAAAGCTTTGATACTTGGTCAGATCAGCATGGTCAGCGATGGAAGAAGCAAATTCGGGAGCCGGTTGCCATTTACACCGGTCCAGAGCGGCGGCGCATACAGGACCAGGACACATTTATTCACTTGCCCGACGGCGTTGAACTGCCGAGTGCCAAGGAATGGAGCGGCTTATTGGCCGAGCATCGCGCTCGCCAAAGACTGGCAGCAATCGCTGAACGAACCAAGATCAGGGCCAGCAGCCTGTGGAAGATCCTGCATCTGGTCTACACCCGCGCCATGCACCCGGATGTGGAGCAGTGGCGCGTGGGCGCCATGGTCAAACTGGTCAAGGAATTTGCCAATGAGCTGGACCCATGGGCTGCCCGCAGCAAGCGCGGCGTGGAGGATATGCGCAGGCACATGAACTTGATGGTGCGCCGATGGCTGGACCGTGGCGCTGTGATCGCAGCCAATGCCGTGCGTGGCCTGTTCCCCAGTGACGTGGGTAGTTGCTCCGTGCCGGAGAACTGGCAGCAGATTCGATTTGACTTTGAGGACGACCGCTACATCCAGCAGCTTTTTGCGCAGGGGCACCAGGAATTGGACTTTGCCAGTGCTCGGGTGGCGGGTTCGTGAGGGGTAGATACTGGTCAGGGGCCGGCGGTGAACTGTCGGGTCAAACCGACACTTGCGCGCCAGGGGGCAAGTTTTTACGGATCTAAGCAGAAACCTGGGCTGCTTTCCGGCAACTACACCAAGCTAACAGCCCTGCGCAACATGTCGTCGGATGCGTCGATGTAGCCAATCGTTGTAGAAATGTTGCGGTGCCCCATGGCGCGCATCAGCACCCGAACGCCCACACCTCGGGAGGCCAAAGCTGTGGCAAAACTCCGACGCCCACTGTGGCTACTGGCGCCGTCAATGCCCGCGCTGCGGTACAGACCGTGAAAGTACTGGGCCAGCGTGTTGGCGGTGAATCCTCTACGGGGTTCTTTTTGGGTGGCAAAGAACGCCCAGTCGGCATCTCTGCGTTTGACCGAGCGTACATAAGCCTCCAGCTCCTTGTGCAGCTTGGGGCTGATGAACACGATGCGTGGATGGCCGCCCTTGGTTTGATCTGCGTTCAAGCGGATTTCCTCTTTGACTCGGCCCTCTGCGTTGACCACATCGCCCCAGGTAAGCGCGGCCACCTCGCCTACGCGCATGCCTGCAAGGTGGGTAAGCATCAAAGCAGCCCTGTTGCGCTGCGCGTGTGTGCGCGTTGCTATGTAGTCCTGCACCCGGCGCAATTCCTGCGCTGTAAA
>CAIWRE010000428.1 GCA_903914985.1 uncultured beta proteobacterium
CCGAAACGACCACCGGTGGCAATGCGCTCAAGTTTTATGCCTCGGTGCGTTTGGACATCCGCCGCACCGGCACCATTAAAAAGGGCGACGAGGCCATCGGCAACGAGACCAAGGTCAAGGTGGTCAAAAACAAAGTGGCCTCTCCCTTCAAGACCGCCGAATTTGACATTCTGTTTGGCGAAGGCATTAGCCGCCACGGCGAAATCATCGACATGGGCGTGAATGCCCACATCATTGAAAAATCCGGCGCCTGGTACGCCTATCAGGGCGAAAAAATCGGCCAGGGCCGCGACAACGCCCGCGAGTTTTTGCGTGAGAACCCGGCGCTCTCTACCGAAATCGAAAACAAGGTGCGTGAATCCCTGGGTATTTCATTGATGCCTGTGGCTGAACTCGAAAAAGCCAAGGGCAAAAAAGCGGACAAACCCGCCTGATTGCACGGGCCCGCTAGGACATGGCAACACCCACGCTGTCACTGACGGGCCGCGCGCTGCGCTTGCTAAGCCAGCGCGAGCACTCGCGCGCCGAGCTCGAACGCAAACTGGCGAAGTTTGAGGAGGAGCCCGGTGCGCTCGCACGTGTGTTGGATTCGCTGACCGCCAAAGACTTCATCAACGAGGACCGTGTGGTGGCGTCGGTGCTGTACCGGCGCAGCGCCAAACTCGGCGCCTCGCGCATTCGCCAGGAATTGCAAGCCAAAGGCCTGGAGCCCGAAGCGGTGGCACAGGCCGTGCACGAACTCAAAACCACGGAGACCGAACGGGCCTACGCGGTGTGGCAGAAAAAGTTTGGGTCGGCTGCGACCACGCCTGCGGAGCGCGCCAAGCAAGCCCGCTTTTTGGCAGGCCGCGGCTTTGGCGCAGAGGCGATTGCGCGCGTGGTGTCCGGCGCGTTTGATGCAGACGACTGCTAAAGCGGCCGCGTAGGAGCGCTTTACAGCCCCAGCATCAACTCCAGGTTTTGCACCGCCGCGCCGCTGGCGCCTTTGCCGAGGTTGTCCAAGCGAGCCACCAAAAGCGCGTGGGCAAATCCGTCCACCTGTGCGTCATTGCCAAACACTCGCAATTCCATTTGGTTGGTGTCGGCCAGGGCCACGGCGTCAAGTTTTCGGTCAGCCGTGGCGCTTTCCACCGTGACGTAGCGGCTGCCTTGGTAATGGGCGCGCAGTGCGTCTTCCAGGTCCTGGGCGCTCGGATGGCCTGGCAGCGTGTCCAGATGCAGAGGGAGCTGCACCAGCATGCCTTGACGGAAATTGGCCACCGAGGGCACAAACAGCGGCCGCCGGGTCAGACCCGTGCAATGCATGATTTCTGGAATATGTTTGTGTTTCAGACCCAGCGCATAGAGCTCCAGCGCGGGGGCTGTACCCGCCTCGTAGGCCTCAATCATCGGACGTCCGCCGCCCGAGTAGCCGCTGACCGAGGGCAGGCACACGGCAAAGTCCGCTGGAACCAGCTCTGCGTCAATCAAAGGACGCAGCAGCGCAATCGCGCCGGTGGCATAGCAACCCGGGTTGGCCACGCGCTGCGCCGTGGCAATGCGCTGGGCCTGGCCCGCGCAGAGCTCTGGAAATCCATAGACCCAGCCCGGCGCGGTGCGGTGCGCTGTGGACGCGTCAATGATGCGCGGCCCCGGCGTGCCCGAATCACGTGCCAGCGCGTCCACCATCGCCACCGACTCCACCGCCGCTTCATCGTGCAGGCACAAGACCACCAGATCGGCTTGCGCAAGGAGCGCGCGTTTGGCGCTGGCGTCCTTGCGCAGCGCGGGGTCGATGCTTAGCAATTCAATGCCGCTCATGGCGCTCAAGCGCTCGCGGATTTGCAAGCCGGTGGTACCGGCTTCGCCGTCAATAAAAACCTTTTTCATAGAAAAAATGACTCTAATAGTTGGGGCGCTAAAAGTATTAAAACGCCGATGTCATGCCGTAAGAACAGGGCAAGTTTGGTGCACCGCACCATGATACAGTTCTGCGGTTAAGCGCCCCGGGGCCGGGTTCGGCCTCACACTGCTGGCATCGCCCGGCAAACCACATTCCGTCGCAAAGAGAGAAGTCATGAAGATTCACGAATACCAAGGCAAGGAAATCTTGCGCAATGCGGGCGTGCCCGTTCCCCGCGGTATCCCGGCATTCACGGTGCAAGAAGCCGTCGAAGCCGCGCAAAAACTCGGCGGCCCTGTCTGGGTGGTCAAGGCGCAAATCCACGCCGGCGGACGCGGCAAAGGCGGCGGCGTGAAGCTGGCACGCTCGATTGACGAAGTCAAAGCGCTCGCCACAGAAATTCTGGGAATGCAGCTCGTCACGCACCAAACCGGCCCCGAAGGCCAAAAAGTGCGTCGCCTCTTGATTGAAGACGGCGCCGACATCAAAAAAGAATATTACGTCTCCGCCGTGACCGACCGCGCCAGCCAGCGCGTGGCCATGATTGTGTCCAGCGAAGGCGGCATGGACATCGAAGGTGTGGCCCACGACACGCCCGAGAAAATCATGACCGAGATCGTCGACCCCGCACTGGGTCTGACCACCGCACAAGCCACCAAGTTGAGCGACGCCATCGGCGTGCCTGCGGCATCCACCGCCCAGGCCGTGGACGTGTTGCAAAAGCTGTACCAAATCTACATGGACACCGACGCCAGCCTGGTCGAAATCAACCCCTTGATTCTGGAAGGCAACGGCAACATCAAAGCCCTGGACGCCAAGTTCAACTTTGACGCCAACGCCCTGTACCGCCACCCCGACATCGTCGCCTTCCGCGACCTGGACGAAGAAGACCCCGCCGAAATCGAAGCCAGCAAGTTCGACCTGGCCTACATCAGCCTGGACGGCAACATCGGCTGCCTGGTCAACGGCGCCGGCCTGGCCATGGCCACGATGGACACCATCAAGCTGTTCGGCGGCGAGCCGGCCAACTTCCTGGACGTCGGCGGCGGCGCCACGGCCGAGAAGGTGACCGAGGCCTTCAAGATCATGCTGGCCAACAAGGCCGTGAAGG
>CAIWRE010000429.1 GCA_903914985.1 uncultured beta proteobacterium
AGGGCCCGGCTGCACATCGTCCCACCAGCCGTGGTACGCGCCGGTAAAGCGCACGATTTTGGGCTTGCGCGTGTGATAACGCGCCAAGCGCACGGCCTGCATCACCGCCTCGGTACCAGACATGTGAAAAGACACTTCGTCCATCCCGGAAATCTTGCACAGGCGTTGCACGTTGTCCAGCACGACGGGGTGGTAGGAGCCCAGCACCACGCCCAGTGGCTGGGCCAAGGCGGCGCCTTCGGCCATGCTGGCTTTGTAATAGTCCGAGCCGAACAGGTTGACACCGTAGGAACCGGTCACATCGATAAAGCGATTACCGTCCAAATCGGTCAGCCACACACCACTGCTCTCGCGCCAAAAGCTACCCAGCTTGACGTACTGCGACAGCAAATTGCGGAACTGGTAAGGCACACGGTATTGGCTGATGAGCTGCAGGTCCGACAACATCGGGCGCGCGGCATCGGACTGCGCCAGCGTCTGGGGACTTTGGTCTTTCAAGAGCTGGCCGAGTTGCGCCAATGCGGTGCGTCTGCGCTGCTCTACCGCCAGAGGTGCGCCGTCCACCGCGTACCAGGTGGCGTCGGGGTAGGAGTAGCTGGGGATCAGCTTCGAGACCTGCTTGGCCATGCGCAAGTGGCCACCCAGCGATGGGTACTTGGCCAATGAGAGCTGCAAGCGTTGCCACGCTTTGGGAAGGGCCACCAAACCCAGTGACGCCGCACCGCCCCACACCGCCATTGACATGAATGCCTCAGAACCGTCCATACGTAGAACCCTTTTGTAAAACCCTGTTTGTATGACTTCAAGGTTAAGAAATGATGACTCTTAAAAAACTAGTGCACGCCCTGGGTTCCCAGGAAGACCTGAACTTCCTGCTGACCAACCGGATACCCCGGCTGGCGCTCACGCGCTTTATGGGCTGGTTCAGCCAACGCACCAACCCGCTCGTGCGTGACCTGTCCATCGCCGCCTGGAAGTCCTTTGCCGACTTGGATTTGTCCGAGGCGAAAAAGCAACAATTCGACAGCCTGCACGACTGCTTTATCCGCGAGCTCAAGCCCGGTGCCCGGTCCATTGACTCCGATCCCAGAACCATGACCAGTCCCTGCGATGGCATCGTGGGTGCCATGGGGCGCGTGGAGGGCGATAAGGTCTACCAGGCCAAAGGCTTTCCCTACACGCTCACCGACCTGCTCGGCCCGCTGGGCGCTAACAGCCCGTGGCAAGACGGTGTGTTTGTGACGATCCGCATCACCTCGTCGATGTACCACCGCTTTCATGCGCCCTTTGACCTGCGCTTGCACGATGTGGACTACTTTGCCGGCGACACCTGGAACGTCAACCCGATTGCTTTGAAGCGCGTGGAAAAGTTGTTTTGCAAAAACGAGCGTGCACTGCTGCGGGTGGAAGTGGGCGAAGAGCGCTATCCGGTGGCCTTGGTGCCAGTGGCTGCTGTGCTGGTGGCCAGCATTCGCCTCCATGCGCTGAGCCACTTGCTGGATGCGCGCTACGAGGGACCCGGCCACATCGATTGCGACGCCAGCTACACCAAAGGCCAGGAAATGGGCTGGTTCCAGCATGGATCTACGATCTTGGTTTTTGCCCCCAAGGGGTTCGAATTCGCACCCGGCATTCAGGAAGGTTCGCCTCTGCGCATGGGGCAGGCCCTGATGAAACTACCCCAGTTGGAAGCGACCGGCTGAGCGCATAAGCCAGTAACGCCACTGCACCAGCGCCATACCGATGGCCACCAGCAGGCCCAAGCCCCAGGCCAGCTGGTCCACCGGCACCTGAGCGTACAGCAGGGCGCTGTAGGCACCCATCATGGTCAGAATGCTTGCGTTCTCGTTGGTGTTTTGCACTGAGATAGAACGCCCGGCACTGAGTAGCGTGACACCACGGTGCTGCAGCAAAGCGTTCATAGGCACCACAAAAAAGCCGCCCACCATGCCCAGCAGTGCAGTCAGCACCACCGCTGCCTGCCAGCTCTCAATGCCCACCATCAGGGGCATCAACATGCCCAGCAAGATTCCAACCGCCAGGACATTGGGTGCCTGCTCCAAACGAACAAAACGCGCTGCCAATGCAGCACCGGCGACCACCCCCACGGCCGTGGCCGCTTGCAGATAGGCTGCATGCTCCAAGGACAAATGCAGCGCCTGCTGCGCCCAGGCCAGCACCAGCAATTGCAGGCAGGCGCCCACACCCCAAAACAAGGTCGTCACCGTCAGGCTGATGGAGCCCAAAGGATCGCGCCAGAGCGCCGCCTGGTCTTGCACAAACCGGCCCCAGACGGCGCGCACACCCCAGGGGCTGGGCGGGTAGCGCACACCGCTGTCAGGAATAAAGCAATTCATGAACGCAGCGCATCCATAAAACAGCAGCAAGGCCATCAGCGACACCGCCAAGCTGCCCCAAGCAGCCGGCAAGCCGCTGCCCAACCATTGGCACAGTGCAGACCCCAGCCACAGCTTGCCCACCAGAAAGCCCCCCAGCACCACACCGAACAAGGCTGCACACACGGTGCTGACCTCGATCCAGCCGTTGGCCTTCACCAGGCGGTGTGCCGGCTCCATCTCGGTAATGAGTCCGTATTTGGCCGGGGCGTAAATGGCGGCGCCCAAACCTGCCAGGCCGAAGGCCGCCACCGGGTTCAAACCCACAAGCATGGAAAAACAGGCCAGGCACTTGATGCCATTGGCCACCATCATCACGCGGTGTTTAGGCCAGTGGTCCGCCCAGGCGCCCACCCAAGGGCCTAACACCACATACGACAAGGTGAACATGAGCTTGAGCAGCGGAATCCAAAAGGCCTGCTGATGTTGCTCTATCAAGGCCGCCATGGCCACCACCAGCAAGGCGTTGTCAGCCAGGGCGGACACAAACTGTGCCGCCAACAAGACGAAGAAGCCAGGCGCCAATGGGTTGGACCGTGGCGGTTTAGGCCGCTTCGACAGCAGTCACGGCTTCAGGGACTGGCTGCAGGGTGCTCGTCACTGGCAAGAAGTCAAGAGACTGATCCCAGTAAATCAACTCCAGCTTGCCGTCCACGTGCTCGACCAAGGCGGAGCGGCTCTCTACCCAGTCGCCGTCGTTGCAATACAAGACACCGTCAATCATGCGAATTTCTGCGCGATGGATATGGCCACACACCACACCTTGGTAACCTCGCTTGTGCGCCTCGTGGGCCAAAGCTTTCTCAAAGTCCGCGATGAAGTTGAGCGCTTTCTTGACCTTGTTTTTCAGAAAGGCCGACAAAGACCAATACGGCAAACCCAAGCGCGCACGAAAACGATTGAAGTGACGATTCAGACGCAGCGCCAACTCGTACAAATAGTCGCCGACATAGGCCAGCCACTTGGCGTACTTCACCACCGCATCAAAATAGTCACCGTGGATCAACAGCAGCTTGCGCCCGTCTAACAACGTATGGCAAGCTTCTTCAGTCACTTCAATGCCGCCGAAATGGTGACCGACAAAGCCGCGCGCAAATTCGTCGTGGTTGCCGGGGATGTAGACCACATGGCAGCCTTTGCGGGCACGGCGCAGCAGCTTCTGCACCACGTCATTGTGGGCTTGGGGCCAATACCATTTGCGGCGCAGTTGCCAACCGTCGACGATATCGCCCACCAAATACAAGTAATCGCTGGTGTGTGACTTCAGGAACTCGATCAGGGCCTCGGCCTGGCATCCGGGCGTGCCCAAATGCAGATCGGAGATAAAAACGGCTCGGTAATGCATCCGGTCCTCATGGGTACAAATGTGAGTGGGAGCACCCGCGAATCAGGCGCACCTCCTTGTCGAAGCGCGGCAAGCGTATTCAATTTGTATGACTGAATGATGAAACACCGAAAGCCTATGAAGGCCGAACCAGTTGTAGTCCAGTGTGTGTCTGCAGCAGTTGGCACAAGGTACTTGCACTTTCTTCCAGACTACCCGCATTGACGATTTGCAGGTCGCCATCGGCAATGTCCACAGCGGCGGTTCGGGAACGAAGTACGCGCGCTTCGACTTGATCAGCGGTTTCACGTTGGCGCGATAGCAAGCGTTGGCGCACGATGTTTTCAGGCGCACTGAAATGCAACACCGTCATACCCGGACAACGCTCCCGCGCCTCTTGCACATAGGCCCGTGAACCATTCACGATGACCCAGCCACCGCGGTCTGTCATCTCAGTGCGGCGCACACCGTAGTACAGGCCGTGGGCTTGCCAGTGCAGCGCAAATGCACCCTCCTGCGCAAGCTTTGCAAAGTCCTCTTGGCCGATGGCCTCATGGTCCTCGGTGGCATCACCCGCCGCACGCGTGATGGTGCGACGCGCGAAATGCAGTGCCGGCTTAGGCTGCAAAGTCTGCACGTGGCTGCGCAGCCAGTTCAACAAACTGTCTTTGCCCACGCCTGAGGGGCCCATCACATAAATCAGTTTTGCGCTCATGGCGCAAACCCAAAACGCTGCACCCACCGAAAATCCGCTCCAGGCGCGTCTTCAGCAAACCAGGATACGGCGTCAATCAAGAGCCCATCGCGCAGCAGGGGTGCGAACCAGGACTGCGCATGCTCCATGAGCTCCATCACCCTCTCGTCAGGCAGGCCATCCAAGCGCCCGCTGAGGGTAAGGTGAAAGACAAATTCGTCCATCACATAAGGGTAGCCCCACAGCGCCAGCATCTCTGCCTGGCGGGGGCTTAAGCCACCCCGTCTGCGGCGCTCTATCTCACTGGGTGGCAGGGGCGCGGCGCAGTCGTGCAACTCTCGTACACAGGCCTCTGCCAGACCTTGCAGCGGCACACAGGGTTCCGCTGGCACCAAGGCCAAGAAATGACCCAAACGCGCCAACTTCAAGGGCAATAAAAATGGGGCGCCAACACCTGCTGCCACACCAAAAAACCCGGCATCAACGTCGGCGGTTGTGCGGTCTGCTGCCAGTGCAAAAGGTGCTTTCAGGGTGGCATGCCAGCCATAGCGACGAGGGTCCCGGGTGCACTGGGCAAACTCCGCAGAAGTCCACCCCTTGACCAAGGGCTGTGAATGCGTCTGTCCTGTGCGGGCACAGCGACCCAACCACTGCGAGCCCAAGTCCCAAGCCAGGCTGTCCGGTGCAGGTGCAAAGTAAGCGGCGTGGCGGTAGGCGGGTTGCGGAAAGAGCATCAAGATCAAGTGCTGGGTGCGTCACAAAAAGGAAATACGGGCGTCTTAAAGTGCCTGTTGCTGACCATAGCCCGCCCATGTTGCGCAACGATTACAAGCCTGAAGGCACCCTCCCCCCAACGCAAAACGCTGAACGCGCACGCTGGATCTCTTGCCTGGCCCGCGCACCGCAAGCCTGGTTGGAAGAACGATTGGGTGACTCCTGTGAAGGCGATTTGCAATGGCTGCGCCCCGCTGAAACCGGTCTCATGATGGTACAGGGCCGCGCAGGCGGCAGCGGCCAGCGCTTCAACTTGGGCGAAGTGAGTGTCACCCGCTGTGTGCTCAAGCCCGACCCGGCTCGTACCGCTTGTGCCCAAGTGGGTGTGGCCTATGTGATGGGTGGCTCGCACCGCCACGCGCAGTTGGCAGCAGTGGCCGACGCTTTGCTGCAAGAGCCCGCGCTGCATGCCCACTGGAACACGGTGTTGGTCGAGCCCCTGCTGCAAATGCAAAGCGAACAGGCCCAAACCCGAAACGCCCAGGCCCAGGCCACCCGTGTCGAATTTTTTACGGTGGCACGGGAAGCTGGCTCCGGTGCTGACGACGAGGGCGAAGACTGATGCAAACGCAACTCAAAGATTTAGGGCGTGGTTTCGCGCAGCCGGCGCTGTGCAGCCAGGACGTTTTTCGCCAGGTACTCACTGCACTGTCCTTGCCCGGCCAAGTACAAACGCTGGACGCCCACGGCGCGCTCGCCGGCATGCAGGCACCACGCGGCGCCCACCCTGCGGCAGCCGCCATTTTGCTGGCCTTGCTGGACCAGGATTGCAAACTTTGGCTATGTCCGGGGTTTGATGGCAGCGATGCAGCGGCGTGGCTGCGCTTTCACACCGGATGCGTGCTGGTGTCTGATGTGGCGCAGGCTGATTTTTGCTGGATTGCCCATGGCGCGGAGCTGCCCGCGCTGAAGCAACTCGCGCACGGCAGTGCCGAGTACCCGGACACTTCCGCTACTTGCATCGTGCAGGTCGACGCGCTGAATTCTCAAGACACAGCAATAGCAGCTTGGACACTCAGTGGGCCAGGCGTGAACGGCAGTGTTCAGATGCAAGTGGATGGGCTGGCACCGGACTTCGCAGCGCAGCGGCGCGAAAGCCAAGCCCATTTTCCCTGTGGCGTGGACTGGCTGTTCACGCACGGGCAGTCCCTGTTGGGCCTGCCGCGCTCCACCCTGATTAAAGGCTGAGGACTTATGTACGTTGCCGTCAAAGGGGGCGAATCGGCCATTTTGGCCAGCTACGACTTGCTGGCGCAGGAACGCCGTGGCGACCCTGCAGTGGCTGAACTGAGCATCGAACAAATCATCCAGCAACTGCGCTTGAGCGTGGACCGGGTAATGACAGAAGGCTCGGTCTACGACCCGCAACTCGCCGCCCTTGCCATCAAGCAAAGTGCAGGCGATTTGGTGGAAGCCATCTTTTTGCTGCGCGCCTACCGCGCCACCTTGCCGCGCCTGGGCTACAGCGAGGCCCTGGACACGGCGAAGATGCATATCACCCGGCGCATCTCTGCCGCGTTCAAAGACCTCCCCGGCGGCCAGGTTCTGGGCCCGACGTACGACTACACCCAGCGACTGCTGGATTTCAGTTTGTTGGCCACCGGCAAAGCGCTGCCCGCAGCACGCCAAGGCACGCCAAGCACCGAGGCCACGCCCCGCGTGGTTGACCTGCTACACCACGAAAGCCTGCTGGAAACACAGCACCCCCCCGAGGGCGATCCCGATCCGTTTGACCTGACACGCCAGCCACTGC
>CAIWRE010000430.1 GCA_903914985.1 uncultured beta proteobacterium
CGATTTTGCTGATGCAAAAAGTGTTTCGCCTGCGCACCTGCGAAGACTCGATCTTCAGCAACCGCACCCGCCCTTGTCTGCTCTACCAGATCAAGCGCTGCTCCGGGCCTTGCGTGGGCCATATCAGTGCGCAGGACTATGCGCAGGACGTGGCCGACGCACAAAAGTTTTTGCGTGGCGATGCCCAAGAAGTGATGCGCTCGCTGGAATCGCGCATGATGGCGCACGCCGGGCGTCTGGAGTTTGAGCAAGCCGCCGAATTGCGCAACCAGGTTGCAGCCTTGTCCAATGTGCTGCACCAGCAGTCCGTGGACAACGTGTCAGACCGGGACGTGGACATATTGGCGGTCAAGGTGCAGGGCGGCAAAGCGTGTGTCAACCTGGCCATGGTGCGCGGCGGTCGCCATTTGGGTGACCGGCCTTATTTCCCGGTGCATGTGGAGGACGCGGCGGTATTGCCCGAAGACGACGATCTGCCGCAGGATGCTGCGACGCAAGCCGAGGTGCAGGTGCTGGAAGCGTTTTTGGCACAGCATTACATCGGTGTGCCCATGCCATCCATGCTCGTTGTCAGCCATCCCGTTGGCAAATCCTTGCTCTCTGCGCTCTCAGACCAGCATGGTTTCAAGGTGACTGCAGTGCACCAGCCGCGTGAACAGCGCCGCGCCTGGCTGGACATGGCGCAGACCAACGCCTCGTTGCAACTGGCTCGTTTGCTGGCCGAAGAAGGTTCGCAGCAGGCCCGCACCCGCGCTCTGGCCGAGGCGCTGGACCTGGCACATGAAGACTTGGATGCGCTGCGCATTGAGTGTTTTGACATCTCCCACACCGCGGGCGAATCCACGCAGGCTTCATGCGTGGTGTTTCAGCACCACGCGATGCAAAACGCCCAGTACCGCCGCTACAACATTGCCGACATCACCCCCGGTGACGACTACGCCGCCATGCGCCAGGTGCTCACGCGGCGTTACAGCAAAACCGCCGAGGCGCTGGCCCAGGCCAAGCATGCGGGCGTGGCCCCGTCAGGCAACGACCGGCTGCCCGACCTGGTGCTGGTGGACGGCGGCAAAGGCCAGGTGTCCATGGCGCGCGAGGTGTTTGAGCAGTTGGGCCTGGACCTGTCGCTGATCGTGGGCGTGGAAAAAGGCGAGGGCCGCAAGGTCGGCCTGGAGGAACTGGTGTTTGCCGACGGACGCGAAAAGGTGTACCTCGGGATGGATTCGGCCGCGCTGATGCTGGTGGCGCAAATCCGCGACGAGGCGCATCGCTTTGCCATTACCGGCATGCGCGCCCAGCGGGCACGGGTTCGCTTAAGCGGCGGCAAGTTGGAAGAGATTCCCGGCGTGGGCCCCAAGCGGCGCGCCAAGCTGCTGCAGCGTTTTGGCGGGGTGCGCGGCGTGGCCATGGCCAGCGCCAAAGACATCGCCTCGGTGGATGGCATTTCCATCGAGTTGGCCGAAGAGATTTACCGCGCCCTGCATTAGCCGTGCCACAATCTGCGCCATGTTCACGACCATCCCCACGCTGCTGACATGGACCCGCATTTTTGCGATTCCACTCATTGCCGGGGTTTTCTATTTGCCCGAGGCCAGCGCCACTTTGGCGGAAAAGAACCTGGTCGCCACGCTGATGTTTGTGGTGTTCGCGCTCACCGACTGGCTGGACGGTTATCTGGCACGCAAACTGAACCAGACCTCTTCCTTTGGTGCCTTTTTAGATCCGGTGGCGGATAAATTTCTGGTGTGCGCCTGTGTTCTGGTGCTGGTACATCTGCGCCGCGCCGACGTTTTTGTGGCGCTCATCATCATCGGCCGCGAGATTGCCATATCGGCCTTGCGCGAGTGGATGGCCCAGATTGGCGCCTCCAAGAGCGTGGCGGTACACATGATCGGCAAGCTCAAGACGGTAGCGCAAATGGTTGCGATTCCCTTTTTATTGTTTGACGGCCAGTTGTTTGGCGTGATTGATACCCATGTCTGGGGCGTGGTCCTGATCTGGATTGCGGCAGGCCTGACGGTGTGGTCCATGGTGTTTTACCTGCAAAAAGCCGTTCCGGAAATCCGCGCCCGCAACAAATAGTCCATTGGGGCCCCCTGGCTGCGTGGCTTGCGGGCGGCGTCGGTACAAAGTTCGCATAAACTTGCAAAGCACGTGCAATAAGCAAAGGCGGCGCAGCGGCCGCTGACCCCACGAGGAGCAGACATGAACAAAACAGAATTGATTGAACACATTGCCAAGCATGCCGATATTTCCAAAGCTGCCGCGACGCGCGCTTTGGAGTCCACCTTGGGCGCGGTAAAGACGACCTTGAAGAAAAACGGCACGGTGTCTTTGCTTGGCTTTGGCACCTTTTCGGTGACAAAACGCGCTGCCCGCGCCGGCCGAAATCCCCGCACCGGCGAAGCGATTAAAATCAAGTCTGCAAAGGTTCCCAAGTTCCGTCCAGGCAAAGCCTTGAAGGACGCTTTGAACTGATTTTTTAGTGGGGTGATTAGCTCAGTTGGTAGAGCGGCGCCTTTACACGGCGTAGGTCGGCGGTTCGAGCCCGTCATCACCCACCACCCACTTGGTAGAGAAACAAAGGCGAGCTACGCAGTTCGCCTTTTTTGTTGTAGCTGGAGATAGCGCATGTTCGATTTTGTACGCAAGCACACCAAAATCTTGATGGTGGTGATGTTCTTGCTCATCATTCCCGCCTTTGTGCTGGTGGGCGTGGACGGCTATCAGCGTATGAATGCGGCCGGGACCTCGGTTGCCAAAGTAGGCAGCCGCACCATCACTCAAGCCCAGTGGGACGCCGCGCACAAGTATGAAGTGGACCGCATGCGTGCATCCATGCCCGGACTCGATTCCAAATTGCTGGAGTCGCCCCAGGCGCGCTACGACACTTTGGAGCGCTTGGTGCGCGAGGCCGTGTTGGAAGAAGCATTGTCCGACTCTCACCTGAATGTGAGTGACGCGCGCCTGGCCAAAGAGCTGCAGCAGAACCCCACGATTGCCGCGCTGCGCAAACCCGATGGCCAACTCGATATGGAGCGCTACCGCGCGCTGGTGGCCAGCCAGGGTTTGACGCCGGATGGTTTTGAAGCCCGCATGCGCCACGACCTGTCTTTGCGTCAGGTGCAAGGCGGCGTGGTCAATTCAGCATTCGCTCCACAAGGTGTCGCCAACATGGCTTTGAATGCTTTTTTTGAACGCCGCGATGTGCAGATTGCCCGCTTCAAACCGGCGGATTTTGAGGACAAGGTCAAACTGACCGACTCCGATATCGACGCTTACTACCAAGCCAACAGCGCCATGTTCCAGGCGGCCGAGACGGTGGATATTGAATATTTGGTGCTCAATCTGGACGCTGTGAAAAAAACCATTTCAGTGTCTGAGGCCGATTTGCGCACCTATTTTGAGCAAAACGCTGCCCGTACCGATGCCAAAGAAGAGCGCCGCGCCAGCCATATTTTGATCAATGCGCCCAAAGACATGAAAGCTGCCGAGCGCCAGAAAGCCAAAGAAGTGGCGCAGCAGCTATTGCTCAAAGTCACCGAAAAGCCCGACACCTTTGCCGCCACAGCCACCAAGTTCTCTCAAGACCCCGGCTCTGCCGCCAAGGGGGGTGACCTGGAGTTTTTCGGCCGCGGTGCCATGGTGAAGCCTTTTGAAGACGCGGTGTATGCCATGCGCAAGGGTGAAATCAGCCAACTGGTGGAATCTGACTTTGGTTACCACATCATCAAGCTGACCGACATCAAAACCGCGCCCAAGCCCACTTTTGAGTCCGAGCGCGCGAAGCTGGAGAGCGAACTCAAAAACCAGCAGGCGCAGCGCAAGTTTGCCGAAGTGGCCGAAACTTTTTCTAACGGCGCTTATGAGCAATCCGACACGCTCAAGCCGCTGGCTGAGCGCCTGAAGCTCGACATTCAGACGGCCAAAGGTGTGCAGCGCAAACCGGCGCCCGGCACTACCGGCGCATTGGCAAATGCCAAGCTGCTGGAAGCCTTGTTTGCCGCTGACGCATTGGAGAAGAAACACAACACCGAGGTGGTGGAGACTGCAAGCAATGAACTGGTGACAGCACGCGTGTCGGTGCACACTCCGGCACGCACGCAGCCCTTGGCCGATGTGAAGGCCCAGGTCAAAGCCCGCCTCTTGGCCAGTCGCTCCAGCGAGATGGCCAAGGCCGAAGGCACTGCGCGCCTTGCTGCGTGGAAAGCCAGCGCTGATACCGCAGCCTTGAAAGAGTCGGTCCTTGTTTCCCGCGAGCGGGGCCAGGCCATCACCGGCACCTTGTTGAACGCACTGATGGGCGCCGACACCCAAACGCTGCCCGCATGGGTGGGGGTGGACCTTGGTGCACAAGGCTATGTCGTGGCCCGTATCAACAAGGTGTTGCCGCGCTCTGAGCCCGAGGCCGCCGCGGCCGCGCAGGAGCGAACCCAATTCACCCAATGGCTGGCCTCTGCCGAAGCCCAAGCCTACCTGGAGCTGCTAAAAGCCCGCTTCAAAGTACAGATCAAAGTGCAGCGCCCCGACCCGGGTGCTGCAGCTGCAGATAACAATTCCTGAGCCCCGGAAATAGGCGTGAGGGCCGCTATAATGTGAGGCTACGGTGGCTGTAGCTCAGTTGGTAGAGTCCAGGATTGTGATTCCTGTTGTCGTGGGTTCGAGCCCCATCAGCCACCCCAAGAAACCCAGGAAAACCTGCTATCCACCCGGTAGCAGGTTTTTTTATTTGTCCTTCAAATTCACTGCCATTTTCCGATCCGGAGAAAATTGGACGCGAGCAAGGTCGGCACCGCCAATGTGCTCACTTGACACCCCACCACCCTCAACACGGATCGGATTGATGTATGACTGAAGACGAACGCTGCTGCGGCACTGGCACTTGCATCGTGGACGCCCAAGGCCGTTGCTGGTGCGGGCAGCAGTGGGACGGGCAGACCATGTGCTACCCACCCTTGGACAAGGTAGACGCTGTGCCTTCGGCAGAGGCTGATCGCGGTCCCACCGATCACTGACTTGGACAGCATGACAAGCACTGCCCGTTCATCCATCGAGTCCCTTGACGAAAGCTGCCGTTCCCGCGTGGTGGAAATGGCCTGGGAAGACCGCACAGCGTTCGAGGCGATTGAGGCCCAGTTTGGCCTGAATGAATCGGCGGTGATTGCCCTGATGCGCCGCTACCTCTTGCCCTCGTCGTTCCGGATGTGGCGCAAGCGCGTAACGGGGCGTCAAACCAAGCACGCGCAACTGCGTGGCGCGACGTTTCTGCGCCACCGCGCCACCCACACCCGCCAGCAATAAGCGGCGTTTTTTTCATGTCTAAGCAAAGAGCCCTGGTGTGGTTCAAGCGCGACCTGCGCGTTCATGACCACGCAGCGCTGAACGCTGCACAAGCGCACGACGATGCGCTAGGCCTGTTCATCATCGAACCGGAGTGGCTGCACAGCGAGGAGTGCGACGCCAGCCATGTGGACTTTGCGCTGCAGTGCGTGGCGGAATTGCGTGGCGCTTTGGCCGCGCGGGGCTTGCCTCTGCTGGTGCGGGTGGGTTCGGCCGTGCCGGTGCTGGCGCAGTTGCACCAGGAGCTGGCTTACACCCACCTTCTAAGCCATGAGGAAACCGGTTCGGGCTGGTCGTACGTGCGTGACCTGCAGGTGGCTGCGTGGTGTGAATCCAGCGGCGTTGCCTGTCAGGAATTCACCCAAACCGGTGTGGTGCGCCGCTTGCGTAGCCGCTCGGGCTGGGCCAAGCGCTGGCAGGCGCGCATGGATGCGCCACTTCACCTGTTGCAAGCAGGCTTTAGCGCGGCAAGCAGCTTGGCACAACCCGATCTGCCCACCCTGGCCAGTCTGGGGCTCACGGCGCATGGCAAGTCATTGCAAGCGGCGGGTGAAAAGGCCGCGCGGCGCCTGCTGAAGAGCTTTTTGCAGGAGCGTGGGTTCGACTACCGCAAGGCGCTTTCCAGCCCCTTGAGTGCCGAGGGGGGTTGCAGCCGCCTGAGCCCCCATTTGGCGTTTGGAACGCTGTCTTTGCGCACGGTGCACCAGGCCACCGAGGTGGCCATTCGCCAAACGCCCGAGCGCGCGCTGGCCTATGGGTTGCGCGGCTTTGCCGGGCGGCTGCGCTGGCACTGCCACTTCATGCAAAAGCTCGAAGATGAGCCTCGCATTGAGTTTCAAAACTTTGCGCGGGTCTGTGACGGATTGCGGGAAAACGACTTCAACGACGCGCACTTTGCCGCCTGGTGTGAAGGGCGTACCGGCTACCCCATGGTGGACGCCTGCATGCGTTCATTGCGGGCCACGGGCTGGCTCAACTTCCGCATGCGGGCCATGCTGGTGAGTTTTGCCAGCTACCACCTGTGGCTGCACTGGCGCCCTACCGGCGTGTTTTTGGCGCGGCAATTTTTGGACTTTGAGCCAGGCATCCACTGGAGCCAGATGCAAATGCAAAGCGGCACCACCGGCATCAACACCTTGCGCATGTATTCGCCCACCAAGCAGGCCTTGGACCAGGACCCCGAAGGCGTTTTCATACGACGCTGGGTGCCTGAGCTGGCACGCGTGCCCTTGCCTTATGTGGCGCAGCCCTGGAAGATGGAGGAGAGCGTGCAGCGCCTGGCTGGCTGCGCCCTGGGTGTGGACTACCCCTTGCCCATCGTGGATGAAAAACAAGCGCTGAAAGCCGCGAAAGACCGTATGTATGGTCTGCGAAAAACGGAACAAGCGCGCGAAGAGTCCAGCGCAGTGCAAGCACGCCATGGTTCGCGCAAGAGCGGCTTGCCGCCCTCCGGACAGCGGCGCAAGGCTGAGCCCAAACGGTCGGCGACGCGCGTTGTGCAAGCACCGTCACCCCAAGGCGATTTGTTCAACTAAGGGGCAGCTCTTTCTTTTATGAAATCCGATTTCAAAGGCAATAAACAAAGCCTGCCCAGCAAGCCCTGCGCGGTGTGCGGGCGCACCATGACCTGGCGCAAGGCCTGGGCCAAGAACTGGGACGCTGTGCTCTACTGCTCCGACGCCTGCCGCGCCAAGAAGAGCTCTGCCAATACCAAAGCGACACATGCCTAAGACAAAAATTTTGCCGGTTGCACTGCCGCCTAAGGTTCGCC
>CAIWRE010000431.1 GCA_903914985.1 uncultured beta proteobacterium
CTTAGAAACCCTGCTGCGCCTGGCGCACCCCTTGATTCCCTTCATCACCGAAGTACTCTGGCAAAAAGTGGCACCCGTGGCCGGCCGCAGCGGCCCCTCGGTGGCCATCGCCGCCTACCCGGTCAGCCAGCCCGAGCGCATTGATGCGGTGGCCGAAGCCCATGTGGCGCGCCTCAAACTGCTGGTGGACGCCTGCCGCAACTTGCGCGGCGAGATGAAAGTGCCGCCGTCCACCCGCCTGCCCTTGTACGTGCTGGCCGCCACTGACGCCGACAGTGCGTTTTGGACCAGTTGCGCCCCGGTGCTGCAAGCCCTGGCCAAACTGGTAGAAGTGAAGCTCTTTGCCGACGAAGCATCGTGGCAAACCGCCGCGCAGGCCGCCCCTGTGGCCGTGGTGGGCGACGCCCGCATGTGCCTGTTCATGGAAGTGGACGTGGCCGCTGAAAAACTGCGCCTGGGCAAAGAAATTGCCCGCCTGGAAGGCGAAATTGCCAAGGCCACCGCCAAGCTAAGCAACGAAGCGTTTGTAGCCAAAGCACCCCCCGAAGTGATTGCCCAGTCGCACCAGCGCGTGGCGGAGTTTGGCGACACCTTGTCCAAGGTGCGGGAGCAGTTGCAGCGTTTGGGCTAATTTGCCCCTGGCTGCCCTGGCGCCGTGCCTTATCGCCTGCGCATCACGTGCACAAACTCTGCGCCCGCCTCCAGCGCCAGGGTTTGCTGATCGAGCAAGGTGTTGCCCGTCTGCTTGGCAAAAGCCTGAAAGTCGCGCAGGGAGCCTGCATCGGTGGCCACTACCTTGAGCACCTGGCCGCTGGTCATGTCGGTCAGCGCGCGCTTGGCTTTGAGGATGGGCAAGGGGCAGTTCAGGCCCCGGGTGTCGATTTCTTTGTCAACGGTATAGGTGTCGGTCATGTGGGTCCGTCGTTCAAGCCTTGGCGGCTCAGGTGGCTTGTGGCGCGGGTGCGTCGCGGCGCGGCCAGTCGATGAATTGGGGTGTGTGGCCGCGCGATGTCAGCCAATCGGCCAGCGCGTAGCCGGTGCCCGCAGGCCAGCATTTCAGGTCTTGCGGGGCGTACATGCGGTAGTCCACCAACTCGGGCGACAAACGCACCTCGCCATGGCACACCGCGTGGTAGGCAATGATGATCTGGTTCATGCGCTGAAAGTCATACACGCCCACCAGCGAGAGTGAATCGGTGACCAGGTTGGTTTCTTCCGCAATCTCGCGCGCAATGCCTTCTTGCGGTGTTTCACCCGCTTCCATGAAGCCGGTAATCAGCGCATACATCTTGCCCGGCCAGGCGGCGTTGCGGGCCAGCAGAATTTGCCCGTCCACTTCCACAATGCCTGCCAGCACCGGCGTGGGATTGTTCCAGTGGGTGAAGTCGCAGGCGGTGCAACGCAGGCGCACTTTGTCGCCACCGTCCTCCTGCTGGCTGATGAGCGCCAAGGGCGTGGCGCAGTGCGGGCAAAACTTGAAGGCGTGGCTCATAAGTAGATGGGTGTTCAGGCAGGAAAGACGCCGGTGGACAAATAGCGGTCGCCCCGGTCGCAGACGATAAAGACGATGGTGGCGTCGCTCACTTCGCTGGCAATTTGCTGGGCCACCACGCAGGCGCCTGCGGCCGAGATGCCTGCAAAAATTCCCTCTTCACGCGCCATGCGTCGGCACATGTCTTCGGCGTCAAGCTGGCTCACGTAGCGCAGTTCGTCCACATTGGCGGGGTCGTAAATCTTGGGCAAATAGGCTTCGGCCCACTTGCGGATGCCGGGGATGCGCGAGCCCTCAGACGGCTGCGCGCCGATGATGCGAATGGCGGGGTTCTTTTCTTTGAGGTAGCGCGCCACGCCGGTAATGGTGCCGGTGGTGCCCATGGCGCTCACAAAGTGGGTAATGCGGCCCTGCGTGTCGGCCCAAATTTCGGGGCCGGTGGTCTCGTAATGGATGCGCGGGTTATCACCGTTGGCAAACTGGTCGAGCACCCTGCCCTTGCCCTCGGCCTGCATTTTTTCGGCCAGATCGCGGGCGTATTCCATGCCGCCGCTTTTGGGCGTGAGGATGAGCTCGGCGCCAAAAGCCTTCATGGTCTGCGCCCGCTCAATCGACAGGTCCTCCGGCATGATGAGCACCATGCGGTAGCCCTTGATGGCCGCGGCCATGGCCAGCGCAATGCCGGTGTTGCCCGAGGTGGCCTCAATCAGCGTGTCGCCAGGCGCAATGTCGCCGCGCTCCTGCGCCCGCCGGATCATGGACAGCGCCGGGCGGTCTTTCACCGAACCGGCGGGGTTGTTGCCTTCGAGCTTGCCTAAAACAATATTGCTACGCGCCGCATTGTCTGCCGCGCCAATGCGCTGCAGCGCTACCAGCGGGGTTTTGCCGACGACGTCTTCAAGTGTGGGGTACTGCATGGGCTTAAATGTGCCATAAATCAGGGGGTGGCTTGGGCCGTGGGGCCTCCCGTCACCGCCGATAATCCGACACACGGCGACCCCCTTGGCGCCCGGGAGACACCAGCGCATGCTTGACGACATCAAAAAAACCCTATGGGCCACCGCCGACAAACTGCGGGCCAACATGGACGCAGCGGAATACAAGCACCTGGTGCTGGGCCTGATATTCATTAAATACATTAGCGACAGCTTTGCCGCCCACCACAGCAGCCTAGTGCGCCGCCTGCAAGACCCCAAGGACGAGCTCTTTTACGGCAACAGCCCCGAGTCCGACATTCGCGCCGAAATTGACGCCGACCGCGACTACTTCACCGCTGCCAACGTGTTTTGGGTGTCCGAAGGCGCGCGCTGGGAGCAACTGCGCGCCGCTGCACCCCAGCCCGACATTGGCAAGCGCATTGACGACGCGCTCACCCTCATTGAGCAAGACAACCCCCGCCTCAAGGGCATCTTGGACAAACGCTTTGCCCGCGCCCAACTGCCCGACGGCAAGCTCGGCGAGCTGGTCAACCTGATTGCCACCATCGGCTTTGGCGAAGACCCGTCGCAAGCCCGCGACATCTTGGGCCAGGTCTACGAATACTTCTTAGGCATGTTTGCCAGCGCCGAAGGCAAGCGCGGCGGGCAGTTCTACACGCCCGCCAGCATTGTTAAAACGCTGGTGGCGGTGCTCCAGCCCAGCAAAGGTCAGATTTATGACCCCTGCTGCGGGTCGAGCGGCATGTTTGTGCAGTCCGAGCGTTTTATTGAAGACCACGGCGGCAAGCTGGGCGATGTGTCCATCTACGGGCAAGAGAGCAACCCCACCACCTGGCGTCTGGCGGCGATGAACCTGGCCATCCGCGGCATCGACTTCAACCTGGGCCGCGAGCCCGGCGACACCTTCACCCGCAACCAGCACCCCGACCTGCGGGCCGATTACATCCTGGCCAACCCGCCCTTCAACATCAGCGACTGGTGGCACGGCAGCCTGGA
>CAIWRE010000432.1 GCA_903914985.1 uncultured beta proteobacterium
CCAGGGAATGACGCCGCACGAGGCGATACGCACCGCCTGCATTCTGCGTTTTCGTCCCATCATGATGACCACCTTGGCGGCCTTGGTGGGCGCGCTGCCGATCGCCTTGGGCATAGGCGCAGGCGCTGAGTTGCGTCAGCCGCTGGGCCTGGCCGTGGCGGGCGGACTGGTATTTTCCCAGGCAATTACGCTGTTCATTACCCCTGTGCTCTATTTGCTGATGGACCGATTCAGTGGCAAAGGACCAGACACACGACAGGACACTTTCACGGCCTGAGTTCCTTCGGGTCCATAGCGGCGTTACCAGCGGCGGTACTCCCGTTCATGCCAGTGGTGGCCACGAAATCCATAGGGCACAAATGGCGCGGGGTAGAAGTACGGTGATGGCCGCACCACCGTGACATAGCTGGTGAGAGGTGCCACGATTTGTGGCTGAATGATGGTGGTCGGGGCCGCTTGCAGACTCCCCACGGGCGACACCTGCACCGCAATGGTGGGGCCCGGGTCATTGGGCATTTGCACCGAGTATTGCGATCCGCCAAATTCATAGACCACGTTGTAGGACACGACGCGGTTCTCATAAAAATTTTGGACGCCACAGCGCTGAACATTCTCGGTACGTACCGGTGCCTGGCCTTCAAACCGGTCACCGATCAAGGCACCTCCGACCATGCCGATGGCGGCTGCCGCCGCCCCGCCCGGTCCATGGCCGCCAGCAGCACTAGCCAGAGCGCCCCCCGTAATGGCGCCTATCAGGGCACCCGTGCCACTGTTGGGACCTTGGACATTCACCTGTTCAATGGTGCAGGTACTACGGGGAACGGTGACCTGTTGCACCACGGGGGTGGAGGACAGTACACGGCCAACATCGTCAGCCCAGACAGCGGATACCGCGCTGAGGGCCAAGCTTGCTGCAATCCAATACTTCATAACGACCTTTCGATGATGTCGTTCCATAACGCCCGGGATCCGCCGGTTGTTGACCGTCCCGTCAGACTTTACATATCGGCAACAAGCAGCGCGCCACCAAACGAGTGCCTCGTCACAAGGCTGCGTGGATAATCCCCCCGTCAAACAATCGTCAAAAGCACGCTCTTTTTCGTCCCCCATGCCCGGCTCTCACCACGCCTCTGCCCATGCATTCACGCCGCGTCTGTACGGGTGGATGGCGCTAGCACTTATCGGCTTGGCCTCGTTACCCACGGTGTGGCCCGAATGGGACTTGGCCATCGCCCAAGGGTTTGCGCCACCCGAGGGCTTTGTTGAAGCCAAGACCTGGTGGTGGGTGCGCGGGATTAACCTGTATGTACCCGCCATTTTTCGCTGGATGGTCTTCTTGGCCATCGGTTTGTGGATCGTTGCCACCAAACTGCCGCAGTGGAAGCAATGGCGCCTACCACTGGCCTTTTTCATTCTTGCAGGGGCATTGGGCCCCGGACTGGTGGTGAATGCCGGGCTGAAGGAACATTGGCAACGGGCGCGGCCCTATGAGGTGGTCAACTTCGGCGGCACGCAACAATTCACCCGGGCGGGTGTCATCACCGACCAATGTCACAACAACTGCTCATTTGTCAGTGGTCACGTCGCCTGCGGTTTCTTTTTTGCATCCTTGATGCTGGTGCAACGGCGGCGCCAGCGCTAGTGGGCGGTGGTGGGTTGTGCCGCCGGTCTGGTGATCGCCTTTGCACGCATGGCTGATATGGCGCATTGGCTGAGCGACACCCTCTGGGCCGCGCCCATCACCTGGGCCTGCAGTTGGCTGGTGTGGCGCGCGCTGCTGTGGGCCTACAGGGAAACCGACAAACCATCCTGAATGGTGGGATAGCGCAGCCGCAGCCGCAGCTCGTGCTTCATCCGCGTGTTCACCATGCGGCGGGACTCCGACATAAAGCTCAACTGCATGGCGCTGAGCTCTGCCTCAGCCCGTGCGCGGCTGATGCGGGGCGGCGAGGGCAAGCCATACAGCGCGGCAGCGGCATCAAAGTAATCCCCCATCTTCAGCACGCTGTCGTCATTGATGTTGTAGCTGCGTTGCGGCTTGCCGCGCCACAAGGCCATCACACAGGCCTGCGCAAGATCATCCGCATGGATGTGATTGGTAAAGACATCGTCCTGCGCGTCCAACACGGGCATCCCCTTGCTCAATCGCTCGAGGGGTGTGCCACCCTCACGATCGGGCGCGTAAATGCCCGGAATGCGCAAAACGCTTGCCACTGCACCCGTGGATCGCCCGAAAAAGCGAACGCTGGCCTCGGCATCGGCGCGCCTCTGTGCGCGCGGCGTGGTCGCCGACAGCGTGCGCACCTCGTCCACCCAGGCGCCGCCACAGTCGCCGTATACGCCGCTGGTAGAGCCGTAGACGAGACCTTGCGGTCCACCCCGAAGCTGCAAAGCGCGCAACAGCGCGCGCGTACGATCGTCGCGGTAGCCCACGGTGGCCGGCGGTGCCAGATGCAGCACCCGTTGCCCGAGTCCCGACAGGCGGCGCAAGGTTTGCGGGCGGTCCAGGTTGCCCCACAAAGGTGTGACGCCGAGGGCGCGCAATTCGGGCGCACGCGAACGCTGCGAGGTCAAGGCCCGCACCGTGACTTTGCCTTTCAGTTGCCGGGCCACACGCACCCCAATGTCTCCGCAACCGACAATCAAAAGGCGGG
>CAIWRE010000433.1 GCA_903914985.1 uncultured beta proteobacterium
CAGACCTGGCTTGTGCAAGAAAACGGCGAGGTGAAAAATGTTCAGGTCTCCTAATTGGCGCAGGGGGTGCCTTGCCGTTGCGGCGGCTAGCACGCTATTGATAGCGACATCACCTGCGTTCGCACAGAGCGACTACACGTCGATTGGCCGCGGGGCCACTGAAAAGGAAGTTGCCTCCTGGAATATTGACGTGCGACCCGACTTCAAGGGCCTGCCCAAAGGTTCGGGCTCGGTCGCGCAGGGTATGGACATCTGGGAAGGTAAATGTGCATCCTGCCACGGTGTCTTTGGTGAGAGCAATCAGACCTTCTCCCCCTTGGTGGGCGGAACTACGGCACAAGACATTCAGACGGGCCATGTCGCCCGGCTAAATAACGCAGCATATCCAGGCCGGACAACTTTGATGAAAGTGTCCAGCCTATCAACGTTGTGGGACTACATCAATCGCGCTATGCCATGGAACGCGCCCAAGTCGTTAACCACCGACGAGGTGTATGCCGTTACGGCCTACTTGCTGAACTTGGGCGGCATCGTGCCGGACAACCTAGTGTTGTCGGATGCCAATATTGCCCAGGTACAAAAGCTGTTGCCGAACCGCAATGGAACGACCACCAACCATGGCCTATGGCCCGGCAAGCTGATGGGAAACGGCGCAAAGCCCGATGTCAACGCCGTGGCCTGCATGAAGGATTGCATGGTGGACGTGAAAGTCAACTCATTCTTGCCCGATTTTGCTCGCAACGCGCATGGGAATTTGGCCGAACAAAACCGTAGCGTTGGTGCGCAGCACGGTGTGGACACCACCAAGCCACCGGTCGCCACCATGGCACAAGCCAAACAAATGGCAGCAACCGCACCGGCACCTTCGGTTTCCGCCAACAAGTCCGGCAATTCCGCTGCAATCGCATTGACGCAAAAGTACACCTGTGTTGCCTGTCATGGCCTGGAAAGCAAAATCGTCGGTCCAGGTTTTAAAGAAGTCGCCAAAAAATATGGCGACCGCACGGACGCAGTTAACTACCTCACCGGAAAAATTCGCACAGGTGGTGCAGGTTTATGGGGTCCAATCACCATGCCTGCACAAAACCTAAGCGAAGCAGATGCACAAACCATCGCTAAGTGGCTTGCCGCTGGCGCCAACAAATGACTAAGGAGACCTTGATGACGACACGTAGACAAATGATTTCTCGTTCCGCGCAATTGGCGGCCATGTTGGCCACACTGGGGCTGTTGCCGGAGGCGGCGCGGGCTCAGGCGACCGGTTACAACGCGGCAGCGTTTGAAGCGAAGACCATGCCCGAGCTGATGAAGGCATTGGGTGCTTCAGCGCCCGTAGAAAGCAAAGACGTCACCATTACAGGCCCGGACATTGCTGAGAACGGTGCAGTGGTACCCATTGGCGCTTCCACTGCGCTTTCAGGCGTCAAACGGATGTTGCTTCTGGTAGAGAAAAACCCCTCCATGCTATCCGCCCTGTTTGATGTGACCGAATCAGTGGATACGAACTTCGCAACCCGGGTCAAGATGGGGCAATCATCCAATGTTTTTGCGGTGGCGTTGATGGCTGACGGCAAAGTACTGTACGCCGTGAAAGAGATCAAAGTGACACTTGGCGGCTGCGGCGGCTAGGTCAATCAACAGAAAATTAAGGAGAACACTATGTCCGATCCCATGCGCATTCGCGCTCAAGTAGCTGGCGACAAAGCCACCGTGCGTGTGCTGATGAGCCACGAAATGGAAACCGGTCAGCGCAAAGATGGCGCTGGCAAAGTCATCCCCGCTTGGTATATCCAGGACGTCACTGCCCAGCTGAACGGAAAAACCGTGATGACAGCCCAGTGGGGCCCCTCTGTAGCTAAGAATCCGTTTTTGCAGTTCAGCGTAAAAGGCGCTAAGGCGGGTGACAAGATCACCATTTCCTGGATTGATAACAAAGGCGACAAACGGTCTGATGAAGCCACCGTATCCTGACTTAAGGGCAGACCATGCAAAAAATACTTAGCTTGCTGGTACTCGCGGCACTGTCCACGTCTGTGCTTGCACAACAGAAGTCGGCAGCAGATGGAATTGCCGAATACCGCGCCATGTTGGCCGACGGAAATCCAGCGGAGCTTTTCGAAGCTCGCGGCGAAGACCTTTGGAAGAAAAAGCGCGGCCCCAAAAATGCATCTTTGGAGCAATGCAATCTGGGTAAGGGCCCCGGCGTAGTCAAAGGAGCGTTTGTCGAGTTGCCCCGCTGGTTTCCCGATACTGGCAAGGTGCAGGACTTGGAGTCCCGTTTGCTGACCTGTATGGAAACACTCCAGGGTTTCGACGCTAAAGTGATTGCCACCACGCCTTTTGGTAAAGGTGAGCAGGTCAGCATGGAAGGCCTTACTGCCTGGATCTCTGCAGAATCCAAGGGCATGCGCTTTAATTTGCCGCAAAGCCATTCGCAAGAGAAGGTCAACTATGAGCTTGGCAAACGTGCATTCTTTTACCGCGCCGGTCCTTATGACTTCTCGTGCGCGTCCTGCCACGGCCAAGCGGGCAAACGCATCCGTTTGCAAGACCTGCCCGAACTAACAAAGAACCCCGGAGACGGAGTGGGATTTGCCGCTTGGCCAGCATATCGAGTGAGCAGTGGCGAGATGTGGAGTATGCAGCGTCGCCTCAATGACTGCTACCGACAACAGCGCTTTCCCTACCCCGGTTATGCGTCCGATGTGACCATTGCATTAGGCGTCTACATGGGTGTCAATGCCAGGGGTGCGGAATCGGTTGCACCAGCACTGAAACGTTAAGGGTCACTGTATGTACAAATTTAAAGCCATTGCAATTGCTGCCGTAATCTTGGTTATCGCAGGCTGCTCAACACTTGTGCCAGGCTCGAACTATGGTGAGTTGGTCAAAAAGATGATGGACGCTTCCTTTCGCAATGAAGGGATTGCCACCACAGACCGATTGATTCAGGACGAGGCTAACGCTGCCTGTTCCGAGGCGCAAGGCGGAAACCCACCAGAAGACAAAACAGAGGCTATACAACAGGCGGCACTCAAGAGCGTACGAATGCCCTCAGACGGAAAATTCACAGGTGACTGGCGCGAAGGTGAAAAGCTGGCGCAAAACGGTCGCGGCATGACGTGGTCGGACAAGACGGCATTGCCAAAAGACAATGGCGGCAACTGCTTGAACTGTCACCAGGTCACCAAAGAAGAGGTGTCATATGGCACCATTGGGCCGAGTCTCTACCACTACGGAAAAGACCGTGGAGTACTCGATCCCGAGAGCCAGGAATCCCGCCCCATCGTAGAGTACACCTGGACTAAGATTTACAACGCGAAGTCGTATAACGCATGCTCAGGCATGCCTCGTTTCGGCCACGCCGGATTGCTCGACGAGATGCAGATGAAGCATTTGATGGCACTCTTGCTCGATCCCAAGTCTCCTGTGAATCGCTAATCCTAAGTCGCTATGAATCTGTCCAAGCGGGAGTTTTTGCAAGTGTTGGGCGCGGCTTCGGCTGCGGGCCTGAACCTCGGCATGTTCGCCAACGCGGATGCCGCGACAGCCCAGAAGGGGCTGTACGACATTGCACCATTTGGGAATGTGTCTTTGCTGCACATGACCGACTGTCACGCGCAACTCATGCCAATCCACTTTCGCGAGCCCAGCGTGAACATGGGTGTGTCCGCGATGCAGGGGAACTTGCCTCACTTGGTCGGCGATCACTTGCTTAAGGCGCTTGGCATTGCACCCGGGAGTGCATTAGCGCATGCTTTTACCTACGTTGACTTTGAAAAAGCCGCGCGCGCCTATGGCAAGGTAGGTGGTTTTGCCCATTTAGCGACTTTGGTCAAGCAGCTAAAAGGCAGCCGACCGGGCGCACTGTTGCTCGACGGTGGTGATACTTGGCAGGGCTCGGCAACGTCACTGTGGACCCAGGCGCAGGATATGGTCGATGCCTGCAAGCTATTAGGTGTAGACGTGATGACTGGCCACTGGGAATTCACCTACGGCATGGAGCGCGTCAAAGAGATTGTCGAAAAAGACTTTGCCGGCAAGATTGACTTTGTTGCACAGAACGTCAAAACCACCGACTTTGGCGATGCCGTATTCAAACCTTATGTTCTCCGTGAAATAAGCGGCATTTCCGTCGCCATCATCGGCCAAGCGTTTCCTTATACGCCCATCGCCAATCCCCGATACATGGTGGCCGACTGGAGCTTTGGGATCCAAGACGACAACCTGCAAACCATGGTGAATGAAGTCCGGGGCAAGGGTGCCAAAGTCGTTGTCGTGCTTTCACACAATGGCATGGATGTGGATTTGAAAATGGCGTCCCGGGTACGCGGTGTTGACGCCATCTTTGGGGGGCACACTCACGACGGTGTGCCGGTTGCCATACCCGTCTCAAATGCCGGCGGTAAAACTTTGGTTACCAACGCAGGCAGCAATGGTAAATTTTTGGGAGTGATGGATTTCCAAGTGGGCAGTTCCGGTGTAACCGACTTCCGCTACCGGTTATTGCCCGTTTTTTCTAACCAAATTAAAGCTGACCCGGCGATGGTTGACTTGATTGAAAAAGTACGCCGACCCTACGCATCACAGCTCGCCGAAAAATTGGCGGTTACCGATGGCCTGTTGTACAGGCGTGGCAATTTCAACGGCAGCTGGGACCAGTTGGTCTGTGATGCGTTGATCGAGGTTCAAGGTGCCGACATCGCGCTCAGCCCAGGTTTTCGATGGGGAACCACATTGCTGCCCGGAGACACCATCACGCGTGAATTGATGATGGACCAACTCGCCATCACTTATCCGTATGCCACGCTCACAGAAA
>CAIWRE010000434.1 GCA_903914985.1 uncultured beta proteobacterium
CACGGCTACACCTTTTGCCGTGTGCACATGAACAGCTGTGACTTTGCGCTGGGCAACTATGCCCACGCAGACGAGGCGGGCGATCTGGACCTGCACAGATTCAACATCGACCGCGATCGCCAAGCCTTGCTGCCCATGATCCAGGCCGCACACAAGGTAGCGGGGCGCACCTTGCAATTGCTGGTGTCACCCTGGAGCCCGCCGGCCTGGATGAAGAGCAATGGCACCATGAACCACGGCGGGCATTTGCTGCCGCAGTACCGTGATGCCTGGGCGCGCTGCTATGTGAAGTTCATTCAGGCCTATGCCGCAGAAGGCGTGCCGGTGTGGGGTGTTTCGGCGCAAAACGAGCCGGAGGCGGTGCAGCGCTGGGACAGCTGCATTTACACCGCCGAAGAAGAACGCGACTTTGTGCGCGACCACTTGGGGCCGGCATTGCACGCGGCCGGTTTGGGTCACATCAAGATCGTGGTGTGGGACCACAACCGTGACCGCCTGGTGGAGCGTGCCGATGTGGTCTACAGCGACCCGGAGGCAGCGAAATACGTGTGGGGCGCAGGCTTTCATTGGTACTGCGGCGACCACTTCGACCACGTGCAATTGCTGCACGACGCCTGGCCCGACAAACAGCTGCTGTTCACCGAGGGCTGCCAGGAAGGCGGTCCTCATTGGGGTGAGTGGGAACTGGGCGAGCGCTATGCGCGCTCCATGATTCAAGACCTCAACCACTGGACCGTGGGCTGGATCGACTGGAACCTGCTGCTGGACCACACGGGTGGCCCCAACCATGTGGGTAATTTGTGCAGCGCGCCAGTGATGGCGGATGTCCGCAGCGATACGCTGCTGTACCAAAACTCATTCGCCTATCTGGGTCACTTTGCGCGCTTCATTCGACCGGGTGCGCGTCGAATATTGTGTGCCGCCACGCTGGAGGTGCTGGAGTGCACCGCGTTTGTGAACACCGATGGATCGCTGGCGGTGGTGACCCTCAACCGCAGTGAGGCGGCCGTAGATTTCACGCTGCGTGTGGAAGGCGTGCAATACGCGGCCACGTTGCCCGCAAGGGCGATCGCCACCTACGTCAAAAGCGCCTAAGGCCGGGCGCCGCGCTGGCGCCACTCACCCAATGCGTTTGCCAGCGCCGTCAAAGCCCAGCACCCACGAGGTATCTGCTTGCAGCATCGCCGTCTGGCCGCCCTGGTAGTGGCTGTGTTCGGCACTGACCTTGGCTTTAAGAAGCTCGCTCAAGCCTTCCACGCGCAGGTGCAGGATGGAGGAATCCCCCAGGTGCTCGGCCAGGGCAATGGTGGCTGAAACGCCGGTGCCCGAGCTACTGACCTGGAGGTGTTCGGGGCGCACGCCCATCTGCTGCGCGTTCGACAGCACGGCGCCGCCCAAGGTCTGCCATAGCGCGAGGTGTGCAGCGCTAGCCGTTGCTTCGGGCCGCGGCACCAGGTTGATTTTTGGTGCACCAATAAAGGTGGCGACAAAGGTATTGGCCGGTCGGTTGTACAGCTCTAAAGGAGCGCCCACCTGTTCAATGCGGCCTTGGTTGAACACCGCAATGCGGTTGCCCAGCGTCATGGCCTCCACCTGGTCGTGGGTGACGTAAATCATGGTGGTGCCCAGCTCTTTGTGCAGGCGGGCCAGCTCCACACGCATGTCCACACGCAGGGCGGCATCCAGGTTGGACAGGGGTTCGTCAAACAAAAACACCTTGGGTTTGCGCACAATGGCGCGCCCAATGGCGACCCGCTGGCGCTGGCCGCCGGAAAGCTCTTTGGGGAAGCGCCCGAGCAACTCACTCATGCGCAAGGTCTCAGCGGCCTGCGCCACTTGCCGGGTTCGCTCTGCCTTGGGCACGCCTGCCATCTTGAGCGCAAAGCCCATGTTTTCTTCCACCGTCATGTGCGGGTACAAGGCGTAGCTCTGAAACACCATGGCCGCGCCGCGGTCGGCCGGACGCAGGTCGTTGGAGTGCACGCCGTCAATCAGGAGGTCTCCCGCCGAGATGCTTTCGAGGCCCGCAATCATGCGCAAGGTGGTGGACTTGCCGCAGCCCGACGGCCCGACAAACACCAGAAATTCGCCGTCCTGCGCCTCGATGTCGATGCCGCGGATGACTTCCTGCTTGCCGTAGCTTTTGTGAATGCCCCGCAGGGTTACCGTTCCCATGGCCTGTGTCCTTTGTTGAATGTCTGCTCAGGCGACCTGGGCCAGGCGTGCAGTTGCCTGCTCGGCCAGGAACTGCTGGTACCAGAGCGCACTGTCTTTGAGCGTGCGCTTTTGGGTGGCGTAGTTCACATGCACGATGCCAAATCGCTTGGCATAGCCCGAGGCCCATTCGAAGTTGTCCATCAGGCTCCACACCATGTAGCCGCCCATGTTGACGCCTTGCTGCATCGCATCCGCCACCGCCTGAATGTGCTGTTGCAGGTAGCGGGTGCGGTCCGCATCGTGCACCTTGCCATCGACCATCGGGTCTTTGAAGGCGCCGCCGTTTTCGGTGATGAACATGGCTGGCACCGGGTAGTCCTGGTGCAGGCGCAGCAGCAGGGCGGTCAGGCCTTGAGGATAGACCTCCCAGTCCATCTCGGTGGTTTCCAGGCCGCTCTTGTGCACGTCCCAGGGTTCGCCTGCGCTCGCCACCGAACGGGAGTAGTAGTTGATGCCCAGGAAATCCATGGGCGTGCGGATGATGTCCATATCTCCCGGCTGCACCGCCGGCACATCGTTCTCCAGGTGTTCGAGAACGTCGGCTGGATAGGTGCCTTTGAACAGCGGGTCCATGTACCAGCGCACCAGGCGACCATCTTCCAAACGGGCTTTGGCGCGGTCGGCCGCAGAGTCGGTGGCAGGCTCGATCGGCGAAAGGTTGAGCACGATGCCCAGGCTGGCTTTGCAACCGGCCTCGCGCAAAGCGCGCATGGCCATGCCGTGGCTGAGCATCAGGTGGTGGGCCACCTGCATGGCCGTCGCGCGGCTTTTAATGCCGGGCGCGAAGATGCCGGTCTCATGCCCCAGCACGGACATGACCCAGGGCTCATTGTGGGTGGCAATCGAGGCTACGCGGTCACCCAGACGGGCATGCATGGCCAGTGCGTAATCTACAAACCGGTGCACCGTGTCACGGTTGGCCCAGCCACCTTTGTCTTGCAGCGCCTGGGGCAGGTCCCAGTGGTTGAGTGTCAGGTAGGGCGCAACGCCACGCGCCAGCAAGCCATCCACCAGCCGCTCGTAAAAGTCCAGTCCCTTGGTGTTCCAATCACCCGAACCGGTGGCTTGCACGCGGGGCCAGCTGGCGGAGAAGCGGTAGGCATCGATCCCGAGCTGGGCAATCATGTCCAGGTCCTGCTCGTAACGCAGATAGTGTTCGCAGGCCACGGTGCCGTCACTGGCGTCCGCTATGGCACCCGGTTGCTTGCAAAAGGTGTCCCACACCGAAGGCCCTTTGCCGTCGGTGTCACTGGCACCTTCAATTTGGAAAGCGCTGGTGGCAACGCCCCACACGAAATCATCGGGAAAGTGGGCAGGGTGGTGATGGGAAGACATGGGAGAAGTACCAAATGAAAAAACGAAAAGGCGAGGACGCAGCGGCTTGTACTTACTTCACCGCACCAGCCGTCAGGCCATCAATCAAGCGGCGGGATGAGATTGCAAACAACACCAACAGGGGCAGCGTGGCAATGGCCGAGCCCGCCATCACGGCCCCCCACTCGGTGTTGACCGGACTCTGCATGCTACGCAGTGCCAAGGGCAATGTGTACATCTCGGGCGAGCGCATGACGATCAGCGGCCCGATAAAGTTGTTCCAGGAGGCGATAAAAGTAATCAGGCCCAAGGTCCCCATGGCCGGTTTGAGCAGCGGCAGCACGATGCGCCAGTAAATACCCATTTCGCCGCAGCCGTCCATGCGCGCGGCTTCAATCAGGTCGCGCGGAATGGAGCTGCTCACAAACTGGCGCATCATGAAAATGCCGAATGCGCTGGCTGCACCCGGGATGTAGAGCGCGCGCGGCTGGTCAATCCAGCCAAAGGCGTCCATGATCATGAACGTGGGAATCATGCCCAGAAACGAGGGCAGCAGCATGGTGCCCATGACCAGCAAAAACAGCGGCTGTTTGAACCGGAACTCAAACATGGCAAACGCGTAGCCGCCCATAGAGCAAAACAGCAGCGTCAGACCCGTAGAAGCCAGGGCGACATACAGGCTCCAACCCAGGCTGCGCCAGAACGGAATTTTGGAGGTCAGGATGTCCACGTTGAGCAGAAAGTCCGAGCCGAAAAACAGTGGGGGCGGCAGATTGAAAATTTCGGTGCGTGAATGGCTCGCAAACACGAACATGAAATAAAAGGGCAGCAGCATGACCACAGCACCCAGGGCCACCAGCAGGTAGGCCGCGCGCGGAGCCAGTCGATCCGTTTGAATAGCCATGGTGTTTAGCGTGTGCCCGCGCGCGGCTTGAAGGCGCGGTTGGTGAGCCAGGTGAGCAAGGCCACAAAGACGAAGAGCAACCACGACAGTGCGCTGGCACCACCAAAGTCATTGAACTCAAAGGCCGTGCGGTACATGTACATGGCGGTGGTCATGCCGGCCTGGTCGCTGCCGCCTCTGCCACCGGTCAGGATGAAGGGCTCTTCAAATAACTGCAGGCCACCGATCACACTCAGCGTGACGCCGAAATAAATCATGGGTTGCAGACTGGGCAGGGTGATGTACCAAAACTGCTGCCAGCGCCCGGCACCGTCCATGGTCGCGGCCTCATAAATGTCGGCAGGAATCGTTTGCAGGGCCGCCAGATACAGCACCGTGTTAAAGCCCACATAGCGCCAGAACACCACCATGGCAATGGCGGGCTTGACGTTTTCGGCACGCCCCAGCCAGTCGATCGAGGTCTCGGGTGCCAACCAGCCCAGCCCCGGCACCCCGTGCAGGGCGTTCAAGCCCACATTGATCAATCCGAAATCGGTAGAGAACAAGGTGCTGAACATCATGGCAATCGCAACCGTGCTCGTGATGTAGGGCAGAAAGTAGGCGCCCACCACGCTGTTGCGCGTGCGCTTGAAAGAGCTGTGGAGGAAATACGCCAGGGGAATGGCCACCACGTGCTGCGGCACACCGGACGCGATGGCCAGCCATGCCGTGTTTTTCAGCGACTTCCAAAACCACTCGTCTGTGATGGCAAACGCGAAATTGTCCAGCCCGACAAACTTCATAGAGGCCAGACCGGCGGTCGGCTCCCAGCTCTGAAATGCCAGAAAAAAGGAAAAACCCAGCGGAAACACGCCAAAGACCAAAAACAAAACGACGAACGGACTCAGCAGCACATACGGCACCACGGTGGGTGACAAGCGCGGGAGCGTGCTGCGTGACATGGCGGCGACTTTGCTGCGTTTGGTTTAGCGCTTCACGCGCCGTTCGATCAGCGCTTTGGCATCCGCCAGGGCTGTGCGGATGTCTTTGCCTTGGTCCAGCACCTTGTCGAGTTCGGTGTTCACAATCTCATCGGCAATCGGGTCGAGTTTGTGCACGTCCACCGCAGAGATTTTGCGGGCCGCCTCGCGCCACAGCACGCGTGCCTTTTGCCCGGCTAAAAAGTCGATGGGCTGCTCCAAAAATGCGTCGTTGTGGGTTTCCAGCAAGGAGGGAAATGCATCTTGCGACTTGAATGCCGCCAGTTGAAGCTCAGGCGTGAGCGTCATCATGCTGATGAATTCGGCCGCCAGTGCTTTGTTCTTTGCTCCTTTGGGGATGCTGTAAAAACTACCGCCCCAGGAGGCCCAGGCTTTTTCCGGCAGTTGGGCGGCACGCCATTGGCCTTTGGTGTCGGGTGCGAGCCAGTTGCTCAGGTGGCCGGCCAGCCATGCGCCCGACATCTGGGTGGCAATGGTTCCGCGCTTAAAGCCTTCGGACCATTCGTTGGACCAGGCGGCAATCTTGCCATCAAGTTTTTGCTCGCGCACCTTTTTGGCCAACTCGAAGGCCCGCACAAAGCGGGGGGAGTCCACCAGCACCTTGCCGGTCTTGTCGATGTACAGGCCGTCCCCCGCTTGCAAATTGGAGCGGATGACAATGTCTTTGATGTCGCGCGCATGGGCCATCAGGTACGCGCCGGTGGTCGCTTTGATCTTGGTGCCGGCGTTGACATAGGAGTCCCACGACTGGGTGAGATCGCCCTCCGAGACGCCCGCTTTCTTCAAAATGTCCGTGCGGAACAGCAAAGTGCCGGGGCCGATATCGGTCGGGATGGCCACTTGCGCGCCCGCGCTGGACGTCCCCTGGCGCCATGCAAAAGGCACAAAGCGGGCTTGCTGCGCCTTCATGTTGTAGGGCGCTGCACCCAGGTCTTCCAAGCCGCCGCCTTCGGCAAACCGGCCGACATAGCCGTACTCCACGGCCATCACGTCGGGCAGATTGGACGAGGTGGACAGGGCCGTGGTCATGGCCGTGTGGTGATCAGCATAGGCGCGGCTGGTGATTTTGATTTCCACGTCCGGATGCTTCTTTTTCCATGCCGGAATGGCCGCTTTGGCAATGTCGTCCACCGCGGGAAACGCGGCAATCGTCAGCGTTTGCTGGGCTTGCGCGTTGAGCCATACGCCGCCCGCCAGCATCAGGGTGGCTGCCATCCGGGCTTTAAATTGGGTGTATGCCATGTTGCAATTTCTATAGGTTGACGGGTGGTGAAGCATGCGGCCTGGAGTGGCGGAACACGCTTTGAAAGCGCTTTCAACAAATTATAGAAAGCGTTCCGCCCTGCGCAAGCTAGGGTATTCCCCAGCTTCTAAAGGGTGCGGGCCGCCGCGCTGGATGCGCGCACCAGCAATTCGGGCGTGGGTAGTTGGGCGGTGGGTTGCTCACCTGCGATGAGCTGCAGCATCGATGCAGCGGCCAGGCGGCCCAGTTCGTAGGCGGGTTGGTGGATGGTGCTCAAGGGTGGCGTGGCATAAACCGAGTTGGGAAGGTCGTCAAACCCGACCAAAGACACGTCCTGGGGCACGCGCAAGCCATGCTGGTACAAGCCCAGCGCCGCACCCGTGGCCATCTGGTCATTGGCTGCGAATATGGCCGTGAACGGCCGTTGTTGCGCGACCAGGCGGTTGACGGCCTCCAGTCCACTGACTTCGTGGTACATCCCCGGCACCACCAGTAGCGGGTTATAGGCCACGCCGGCGCCTTCGAGCGCGGCGCGGTAGCCGCGATGGCGCTCCGATGCGTCCGGGTGTTCCTCGTCGCCGGTAATGAAGGCAATATCGGTGTGTCCGAGTGAAAGCAAATGTTCTGTGGCACGAAACGCGCCCGCGAAATTGTCGAAATTCAGCGAATACAGGCGTTCGCCACGCAGTTCACGCCCCGTGACCACCACTGGCAGGGACTGCGCACTGGCCAGAAGGGCCGAATCCGACAAACGCGGCATCAGCACCACAATGCCGTCCACCCGCCGTGCGTGCAGCAATTCGAGGCAACGGGCCTCGGCCGTGGGGTTCCAATGCGCACTCATGAACAAGGGGCTGTAACCCATGGGGTCGAGCTCATCTTCGATGCCACGCAGGGCCGCGCCGTAAAAAGGGCTGTCGATGGCCTGTGTCACCACACCAATGCTGAATGTCCGCCCACCTGCCAGGCCGCGGGCCAGCGGGTTCGGCACAAAGCCCAGCGTCTTGGTGGCCTCAACCACGGCCTGTCGCTTGGCTTCGCTGACCACCGCCGTTCCATTCAATATGCGCGACACCGTGCTGGGTGACACCCCCGCAAGCTTGGCCACCATCTCCAGCGTGACCGGCGTCTTGGGGTTGCCAGCGGGTGCGGCGTTGTCTGGGGCACTATGGGTGGTCATACGGGTTCAGTGAAAGTGGGGGCGGCCGCGGTCCTTGTGGTTTGAAAGCGCATTCAATCTTAACTGTGCGGCAATGCCAGTATCCAATCGGGACGCCTTCAGGCACTCTCCAACACCGATTTTCATGGCAGCGAGTTCCCGCATAATGAACGCATGCCTGCGCCAGCTCCCCGACCTTGGACACCTTATCTGATGACGTTTGTGTCAGCTTTGCTGGCGGGCGCAAGCGTGGTGTATTGGGTTCTGGGCGCGACCAGGCTTCAACATCTGCCTGTGCCGGTGGCTCCAGTCATGGCGACGCCTGATGCGCCGAATGCCAAAGACCTCGCCCGGGCCCTGGGTGGCAAACTGATCGCACCCGTCGGCGCGCCAGTGGTGCCGAGTACCCCATACCAGCTGTTAGGCGTGGTTGCGGGCCCTGTGGGCAAAGGCTATGCCCTTTTGGTGGTGGGTAGTGCCCCGGCCAAAGCCTATACCGTGGGGTCGGCGCTGGGTGAGGGCATGGTGCTGCAATCGGTATCGGCCCGCGGCGCCAAAATCGGAGCCTCGCTGCAAGGACCCAGCACACTGGAACTGGCTTTGCCCAAACCTCAGGGGTGGTAAGGGTGATGTATGGTTTGGGACATTTTGCAGGGCCGCGTATCGATGCGGCAGGTGCAAGTTCGTGTAAGCTAGCTGAAAGACTTTTTTATCCCTCAGGAGCGATTCCATGCAAATAGGCGTACCGGCCGAAACTGCGGCAGGCGAAACCCGTGTCGCCGTGACCCCAGAAACGGTAAAAAAATTGGTTGCCCAAGGCCACACGGTGCAGATTCAGGCCGGTGCGGGTGTGCCGGCCAGCGTCACCGATGACGCGTATGTCGCCGCCGGCGCCCGGATTTGCGACGCCGCTGGCGCCCTCGGCAGTGATTTGGTGCTCAAAGTCGTGGCGCCCCAGCCCGAAGAACTGTCCCACATGAAGTCCGGCGCGGCGCTGGTGGGGATGCTCAACCCCTTTGACGCTGCCGGTCTGTCGCGTCTGGCTGGCGCAGGGCTCACCAGCTTTGCCCTGGAGGCGGCACCGCGCACCACCCGTGCGCAGAGCATGGACGTGCTCTCCAGCCAGGCCAATATTGCAGGCTACAAAGCCGTGATGATGGCCGCTGACAAATACCAGCGTTTTTTCCCCATGTTGATGACGGCTGCGGGCACGGTCAAAGCCGCGCGGGTGGTGATCCTGGGC